>CAZTPH010000021.1:582-13072 GCA_964614705.1 uncultured Coxiellaceae bacterium | reverse complement strand
GAAAATGAGGAATTTTCTCTTAAGATGAACGAACTTGCCCAAAAAGCATTTCGTAGTAGATAGTGGACTTTATAATTAATGGAGGATATATGCTAACAAAACGGATGGTAGAGTTAAAAAATACCTTAAAAGAGGTGGTTATTCAGGAAGGAGATAAGCATCAGGTTGAACAGCTAAATACCAAAGAGGAGCTTTTAGGTTTTGCTACAAAACTTGGAGAAAGACTCACTAATAAATTGGAGATTGAATTAAAGACCCGGGATCAGTCTGAGCCACTTAGTGATACTCTCGATAAGTTAATTAAATTGCGTCAGGCGGTTACTAACTCTTTAAAAGAGCAAGTCGAGCTTGATCAGCTCAATCAGTTTTGGGTCCAAGTTCAGCAGCAAAATCTAGCGGCCTCGCAAGAAAATGCAAAAAAAGAGGAAGGATTAACATCAAAGATGGTTAAGCCGGGAGCAGTGGTCTTGGTGTTGAATGCACTTGATGATGAAAACAGAAGGCTTTTAGAGCTTAAAAATGCCAAATTGATTTTGTCGAACCAGACTAAAGAAAAAGAGATGGCAGCAAGGAATTTAACTGCGGACCAATTTGGGGCGCCAAAACCGGCACCGCTCTCCAGTTTAGAAAAAGACGCTGGTCAAAAAAAAAAGCTCAAGAATTATTAAATCAAGAATCGTTAAAGCATGATGAGATAAGTCGTATTATTAATAATAGCAATTTATGGAAGACAGCAAAATCATTATTTTTGTATTATATATCAAAGAGTTACAATAAAAAAGAGAACAAAGATGATGAGCAAAATTCACGTCAAAAGCCATTTAATTTCACTCCTTTTTCTATTAAATTAAAGCCTAAGGAGTGATTTGGATTAATTTAAGATAGTGCCGTTTTCTATATAAAATAATTTATGATGCTCTAGTTTGTTTGTATATGTTTTTTTTAAACCATCTAGATCCAGGCCAGTAACCATGAGTTGAGCAGATTTTATTGTTAGTAGCATATCAATTAGAAGAGTACTTTTTAGTAAATCCAACTCTGCCAAAAGATCATCAACTAAATAGATGGAAGGTTTTTTATTCAATTGATTTATTAAGATACCTTGAGCGATTTGTAGCCCATATATCAACAGTTTTTGTTGACCTCTAGATAAGGCGTCTTTGGCAGGAACGTTATTAGCGGTTATTTTAAGATCTGCGCGATGTGCGCCGAAGTTGGTGTAGCCAAGTGCTAGATCACTGCTAAAAGAGCGCGAAAGTATTTCTAATAACTCAAAATCTAAATTCCACCCCGGGTAGTAATTGATTGCGATTTTAAATCCTGGCAGCAGTTGATTTAAGATATTTTCGGCGATATTAATCAGGTTGCTTATATACCAGCTTCTTAAGTTATGTAGCTCACAACCGATTGTCGCGAGCTCCTCATCCCACATTTTTATATAATCTGGTCGTGATCGATCCCTAATAGCAGTATTGCGTTGTTTTAGGATTCTTTCACCTTTTCTCCAGAGCTCTAAAAAAGATGGTTTCACGTGAAACAATCCCCAGTCAATAAATTGCCTTCTGGTTGATGGTCTATCGTATAACAGGAGGTAGCTGTCATGATTTAACAGCTGTAATGGCAATAATTTGGTAATTTCGATGTTAGAATCTACCGCGTTTCCACCAACTTTTATCTCTTTGCCGCATTCTATAGATTTTTTTATGCCAACACTTAGGCTACTATCTTCCCGGTCGATTTTACCAAACAAAACAAATTCGCTGGCCCCATTTTTAATGATTCTTCTGATCAGATGAGTACGAAATGATTTACCAAGAGTTAAATAATGGATGGCTTCAAGAATAGTAGTTTTACCAGCGCCGTTTTGGCCGTAAAATATATTGCACCTGCTGTCTAAATCTATAGTAGCTTCAGAGAAATTGCGAAATCCATTAAGGCTTATTGATGAAAAAAACATTATAAATCAATATATTAAATTATTATTGCCTGATTGGCATCAGCACATACAGACAATCAGATGACGAGCCACTTTCTTCTATTACAACGCCACTGTCATTATTTTTAAATGATATTTTGACGTTTTCGCTGTCAATGGCATTTAAAATGTCTACGAAATAGCCAACATTAAAAACTATATTAAGTTCTTCACCTTCATATTCTACAGACAATTCCTCAAAAGCTTCTTCCTGTTCAGGGTTATTGGCATCTAAGGTCAAAGTATTTTGACGCAAACCAAAGTGAACACTGCGAAATAGTTCGTTAGATAAAATACCTACTCTCATCAATGCCTGCTTTAAATAGCTGCAATTTATCTCTATGTTAAAATCGCCTTTTTTAGGAATTATTTTGTTGTAATTAGGAAATTTTCCATTAATAAGCTTAGAAATCAATAAGAAATTGTCGCCGCTAATTTGCACTACATTATCATTAAAGCCCAAAGATACGTGCCCTTCAGTATTAAGTAGTTTTGATAGCTCAATTATGGCTTTGCGCGGGATAATTACTTGAGCAAAAGAGCTGTCAGCTTTGGCAAGTTTAATTCTGTCCACCGCAAGACGATGGCCGTCAGTGGCAAGCGTTCTTACTGCGCCATCTTTTACCTCAAATAACAAACCATTCAAATATTGTCTGATATCCTGTTGTGGTATCGCAAAGGAGGTTTTTTTGATTAATTCGGCAAGTGACTTCTGATCTATACTAAAGCTCATCACCACCTTTTGTGATGAAGCAAGTGGGAACTCTTTTCCAGAAAATGATGGCATAATAAAACGGCTTCTGCCACAAGACAGGTGTACTTTGCCGCTGTTTTCTACTAGCTCAATGATGTTATCTTCGGGCAAAGATTTGCAGATATCTAGAAATTTTTTACCTGGAACGGTTATATTTAAGCCGTCGCAGCTATTATCTGGCAGCTTAACTATGCTGTGTAACTCTACATCGGTATCTGTACCAATTAAAGTTAAAGTATCATTCTTAACCTGCAATAGCACGTGAGACAAAATAGGGCGTGTTTGTCTTTTCTCAATAACACTTGCTACTGGTTGAAGTGGCGCAAGCCACTCGGCTTGCTTCATTGCAATTTTTACCATATTTTATTCCAGTTACTTAACTAAATGTACCCATAAATATACCTCGAATAACTAATTTATGCCACTTAGATCTATCAAGTAGATAGAATTCTAATTAAATTTCTGTAATCATCGGCTAGAATAGGGTTGCTGGTAATCAGCTCTTTGATAGTCCGATAAGCGTGGATAACTGTGGTATGATCTCTGCCACCGAAGGCATCGGCTATCTCCGGCAAGCTATGATTAGTTAATTCTTTGGCAAGCGTCATCGCCATTTGTCTAGGTCTTGCTACTATACGGGTGCGCTTTTTAGATAACAGGTCTGCAATCTTCAATTTGTAATATTCTGCGACGGTTTTTTGGATATTAGCAATTGTTACTAGTTTTGCTTGCAAAGCCAATAGGTCTTTTAGGGCTTCTTTGACGAATTCTATGGTTATTGGGATACCGGTAAAATGGGAGTTGGCTATTACTCGCCTCAGCGCCCCCTCAAGTTCACGAACATTAGATTGGATATGTTTGGCGATAAAAAAGGCCACATCTTCTTGCAACTGTATTTTAGAGTGTTCAGCTTTGTTCATGAGGATTGCTACTCTAGTTTCTAGTTCAGGTGGCTCAATTGCCACAGTTAACCCCCAGCCAAATCTAGATTTTAATCTTTCTTCTAGTCCGGATAGCTCTTTAGGATATCGATCGCAAGTTAAAATAATCTGCTGTTGTCCCTCTAACATAGAGTTAAAGGTGTGAAAGAATTCCTCTTGTGAGCGATCTTTGCCGGCAAAAAACTGAATATCATCGATTAAGAGGGCGTCTAAAGAGCGGTAAAACTTTTTGAACTCATTAATGGAGTTTCGCTGTAGTGCCTTTACCATATCTGCGACAAAGCGTTCAGAGTGGAGATATAGAACATTAATGCCGGGGTTTTGTTCTAAAAGAGCATTGCCCACGGCGTGCATTAGATGGGTTTTGCCTAAACCAACTCCGCCATAAATAAAGAGAGGGTTGTAGGCTTTGCCGTTATTTTTAGCTACCTGCAGGGCAGCGGCTCTTGCCAGCTGGTTAGATTTGCCTTCAACAAAATTGGTAAAAGTAAATGCAGGATTAAGGTGGTTTATCGGTTTGATGGTCTTATTAGGCTTAGTTTGAGCTGGTTTTTGTACGGATGGGTTAGATGATGGTAAATTGTGCGAGCTACCAATTGATAGCGTAACTTTCTCATCATGTCCGTGATCTATTAATAAAGATTCGATTTTTGCTAGAAAATGCTCGCTAATATATTCTAAAACAAAATTATTAGGCGCAAGCAACACGAGCTCGTCATTTTCAATCTTAGCTTGAACTGGTCTTATCCAGGTATTAAATTGTTTTTCGGTCAGCTCTTCTTGTAACGTGTCAAGACAAAGCTGCCAATCTGATAAATCCACAAAGTTCCTTGGTTGCAAGTTTCTATAAATAGCCCGCTTAAATCTGAAAAACAAATCCAAAATAACCGCTTTAGTCTGAGCTTTTTCTATAAATTTAGTTCAGTTTTCAGTAGCCCCATAAAGTAACGATCTTAACTGTTCTCGTATTGATTTCAACTGTTGAATTTGAAGTGACGCCGAAAATCACGACATCAAAGCTATCCCTTTGATTTTCATTTGTTAATAATTAAAGATAGGTCAATCGGAATCACTGTTTTGGTAATTATACCAACCGAGATATAGTCTACACCTGTTTTTGCTAGTTTGCCAAGATTATTAAGGCTGACACCACCGGAGACTTCAAGTTTTTTGCTGCCTGCATTTAGTTTAACAGCAGCTTTTATTTTGGCATAAGAAAAGTTATCTAGCATTATTATATTAGCCTTAGTATCTAGCGCTTCTTGTAACTCAATTAAATTTCTTACCTCAACTTCAATTGATTTTCGAGGATAAAGTTTGTGTGCCAAGGCCACTGCTTTGGTTATTGAGCCAGATGCTGCTATATGATTTTCTTTGATTAATATCGCATCATAAAGACCAAAGCGGTGGTTGGTTCCTCCACCGCAAAGTACGGCATATTTTTGTGCTGTTCTCAAGCCAGGCAAGGTTTTTCTGGTATCTAGTAATTTAGGTTTGGCGCCAGGCAAAAACTCGGTAAATTTTTTAGTTAAGGTTGCAGTTCCAGAGAGTGTTTGGAGAAAATTTAAAACAGTACGCTCGGCAGCAAGAATTGACCTAGTTGGCCCAGAAATTTTGCACAATATTTGTCCTTTTTTGATTTTTTCACCATCTTTAACTAGCCATTTAATTTTTATTTTATGGTCTACCAAGTAAAAAATTCTATTAGCCCAAGAGATTCCACAAATTACCGCTGGTTGTTTAGCAATAATGTATCCGGTTTGATGCAGGGTTTTGGGGATTAAACTGCCGGTTAGGTCCTTCTTGCCTAGGTCTTCTGCTAGAGCAAGCAAGATAATTTTATCGTCTAATTTTTTGTTTATCTTTTTGGTTCGTGGCATTTGCGCGAGCGCCTTTTTTGACGCAATCCCCAAATAGTAGTAATCGGTCCAGAAGTTGCATAACTAGTAAAAAGAATAAATAGTACCTTTTCTGGGTCGATCGAGATTAAAGCGATAACCACCACAAGAATCAAAATTACTACAAACCTTACATTATTTTTGAGCTCAATGTCCTTAAAACTATGATAGCGGATATTGCTAACCATCAAGATCGCGACTGCTAGGGTAGTTAGTGCCAAAATTATTGCGGCGGTTGAGCTTCTAATCTCAAGATCCGACATTACCCAGACTAGGCTTGCAACTACGGCTGCAGCTGACGGCGAAGGGAGTCCTTGAAAGAATTTTTTGGCGGTGCCATCTACTTGAGTGTTAAATCTGGCCAAGCGCAAAGCTACTGATACGGTGTAGATAAATGCAATAATCCAACCAAATTTGCCTAATTCATACAGTCCCCAAGAATAAGCAAGCAGGGCGGGCGCAATTGCAAATGAAACCATATCTGCCATGCTGTCAAATTCTGCGCCAAACGAGGTCATGGTATTGGTGAGTCTTGCAATTCTGCCATCTAGAGCGTCCATAATCATGGCGATAAAGATAGATGCAGCAGCATTTTCGTAGTTGCCTTTTAATACAGAGACTATGGCGAAAAATCCAGCAAAAATCGCTGCAATGGTGAATAAATTGGGAAGAATATAGATCCCTTTGGGTCTAGTCGGTAGATTATTCATGTGTATCCCCTTAAAGTTTTTGTCAAAAGGCCATAAACCAACTAAAATGCTTTGACATATAAATCTGATCAGCTGGAAATGTTAGCAGAACAAGCAAATAACAACAATGAAATTCTATTTTTTTCTGGCAATGAGTATTTTGCGGCTTTAATTCGCGATATTGATGCATCACAAGAGTCAGTCGATTTAGAAGCCTATATTTTTTCTTTTGACTCTCTTGGTAGGCGGGTGATTGACGCCTTAGAAAGGGCTGTGTTTCGTGGAGTAAAAGTGAGGGTGTTGGTAGATGGCGCAGGATCATCAGAGTGGGGTGGATCATTAGTAACGAGGCTAGAAAAAGATGGTGCCCAAACTAGAATTTTTCATCCATTTCCGTGGCGCCTGTGGCAGTGGAGTAGATCTAAGGTTGGTTTGCCATCTTTAGCTAAAGCTATCTATTTGCTTTTAAAGATCAATTCGCGCAATCACCGAAAAACTTGCATAATTGATGGCAAGATATTTTATGTGGGCAGTTTTAACATCTCTCAAAATCATCTAGCTAAAGATAAGCGTGGCCAGGGCTGGAGAGATAGCGGGGTAAGGCTAGAGAATATTGATCTAAAAGATATCGAAGAAGCATTTGAGTCTGCGTGGTCTTCTCGGCCAATTCAAGAGAGAATCAGGCAATTTTTTCGCCATATTCGCACTAATCCAATTATTCGCCTAAATAACAGCTGGCATCGCCGGCGTATTTTATATAAAAATCTATTGAACCGTATCCGAGATTGTAATGAAAGAATTTGGATTACCAACGCCTACTTTGTTCCTGATAATTTTTTATTGCGGCGTTTAATTGATGCAGCCAGGCGTGGAGTTGATGTCAGAATTTTATTGCCCGGAGAATCTGATGTGGCTTTTATGCCTTGGGCGTCTAAAGCTTTTTATGAAAAATTGTTGATTTCTGGCGTAAGAATTTTTGAATATTTGCCTGCTATGTTACATGCCAAAACATTAATTCTTGATGATTGGATGATTATTGGTTCTAGTAATCTTAATCATCGCAGCTTATTGCATGATCTTGAGGTAGATGTAAATTTAAGATTTAATAGTTCAAAAAAATCTTTAGCCGAGCAGTTTTTGCTAGACTTAAATTATTCTAGAGAGATTAAACTTAAAGATTGGCAAAGACGCTCTTGGCACCAAAAAATCGTCGGCAACTTAATTCTCTATTTGAAGTATTTAATTTAGTTTAGGGGTCAAGTCTCAGCATTAAGCATTTAAATGCTTAATGCTGAGACTTGACCCCCTGGCCTGAACTACAGCCAAAAATGGTAAAAGCTATCAATTTGCTCACAACTGAAACCATTTTTTTCATATAGCGCACAAGCAGAAAAGTTGGATTGTTGGGTAACTACCTGAAGATCTTGATAACCATGGTTAATAAAATAATGCTTGGCTGCTGTAAGTAGTGCGCTGGCGATTCCTTGTCCGCGATGTTGATCATCGACTGCTAGTAGCCCAATATCACCGCGTCCATTTTTATTTCTTAGAGTAATCATGCCGATTATTTTGTTAGCACCTGCGACCAGCACTTCACTTGCTACAGAATGATTAACCGAGTTTTTAATCCACAAATGATACATGCGGTAAAAACCATCACGAGGAATTCTCGGGTCTTGACCAAAGCGGGATTTTTCGCCGATTTTTATCGCCAGATCCTCCATATCTTTAGTCGGCACTTTATCTTGATAAGAGAATATGTAGTGAGCTTGGGCTGGCAGGTGATTTTTTGTTAGCTTCAAATAGTAGGTTACTTGTTTACAAGCCAAAAAACCATGCAATTGAGCGGCAGCTTGATTAGATTCTTTACAACCACCATCTACCTGCCAATAGACTAATCGTACTTGTTGGACAGTCAAATCGTGTAAAATAGCTTTTAAACTAGCAAGTTCTAGTTTTTTTGGCAAAATTTTAGCTACTTTAAAACCAAATATTTCACTATCAAAATTTAAGATTTCATATTGCATAATCAATTTTTTGACTTCGTCACGCAGCTTAGCCGCGTGGCTAAAAACTAAAATAATGTCTCTTCTTCTTGGATCTCTTGATTAATTGAATGATCTACCACAGCTGGAGCCTCTTGAGCCTGTTCTGTTGGCTCGGTTCCTTTAGCAAAGATCTCAAAAGCAGCATTACTTTGTTCTGGATAAGCGAGTAGGCCAGTTGTCGGGTCAATCTTTACAGTTACAATATCATCTGGTCTTGTCATAGACGAATTCGTCATACCAGCCAGTGCTCGGCGCATAAATTTAGCCCAAATAGGCAGAGCGCTTTTAGCTCCGTGCTCACCTGTTGATCTTGGTTGGTCAAAGCCAACCCAAACGGTGGTTACCAAGCGATTATTATATCCGATAAACCAACCATCGACTAAGTCATTGGTAGACCCGGTTTTACCGGCAAGATCATCGCGATCTAAAATTTTGGCTCCTCTGCCTGTTCCAGATTCAATGACGCTTTTAAGCGCATCGGTCATCAAGTAGGCAACGGTTGGTTCAATTACACGGGGAGCGGAAGTCTGTTGGTCGCCAGCCGTTTCTCTAACTATTTTTGGTTGGGCCTGAAAAATAACTCGATCTTTGTTATTGGTGGTAATGGTTATTTTGTCGATAATATAAGGCTCTATTTTGTAACCACCATTGGCAAATACTGCATATCCTGAAGTCATTTTAAGTGGAGTAGTACTACCGGCACCAAGCGCCAGGGTTGGGGTAGGAGGCGCCTCTTTTGGTCCTGAAAAACCAAAATTTTTCAGATATTGCTCTGCATATGGTATACCAATGTTTTGCAATAGCCGAATTGATACTAGGTTTCGCGAGTGAACAATGGCAGTTCGTAAGCTGGTGGGGCCATAGAAAATTCTAGAATCATTTTGTGGTCGCCATAGGCTTTTAGTTGAATGGTCAAATAAGACCACCGGTGCATCGTTAATCATGGTAGCAAGAGTTAATCCCTTGGCTAGAGCCGCAGCATAGATAAAAGGTTTAAAAGCAGATCCAGTTTGCCTTTCAGCTTGAGTTATGCGATTAAAGCTGCTAGCCCCGTAGGAAAATCCACCGTTTAAAGCTAGGATCTTGCCGCTATTTGGGTCAAGCGCGACTATTGCTCCTTCAATTTTGGGTACTTGTGCAAAAATCCATCTATTGGCCGAGTTTTGGTAGACGCGAACTAGATCTCCTTTTACTAATTGAGGTTTAGCCCAGGATAAACTGTCTTTATCAATTTTTACTATCTCTCCGTTTGCAAGTATGACCGATAATCCTGAACCATTAAATTCTAACACGGCAGCTGGTAGTAAGTTATTAATCAGAGGAATATTGCGTAATTTTTGCTGCCAGTGGTTGGTGCTGGTCAATGCTAATCTACCCTCTGGGCCGCGGTAGCCATGACGTTGATCGTATTCTAAAATCCCTTCAGTTAAAGCCGAGTTAGCCGCATTTTGCAGCTTAGAATCGATGGTAGTATAAATTGAAATTCCAGATTCGTAGCTTTTGTCTCCATATTGCGCAACGATTGTGCTACGCGCCATTTCTGCTACATATGGCGCCGCTGCTTGGATCGGAGATTCGTGAAAGATGGTTTTTACTGGCGTAGTAATAGCAGCTTGATAGTCGCGTTTACTGATATGGTCGTTATCCAGCATTCTCTGCAGTACATGATTGCGTCGTTCTTTAGCCGCTGATGGTTTAACGATGGGGTTATCGCGTGAAGGGGCCTGCGGCAAGCCTGCGAGCATCGCAGCTTCGGCGGTGGTTAATTCGCGCAGATTTTTTCCATAATACACTTGTGCTGCAGCCGCTACGCCATAGGCGCGATTGCCGAAATATATTTTGTTTAGATATAGCTCAAGAATCTCTTTTTTACCAAAATTTTTGTCTATTTTAAAAGCCAGCAATATTTCATTTAATTTGCGAGTAAAAGTTTTTTCGCGATTTAAGAAGAAGTTTCTGGCCACCTGCATTGTAATAGTGCTTGCTCCTTGTGATTTTTTGCCAGTGACTATAAAAGATAGTCCTGCTCTAACCAGCCCTATAAAGTCCACTCCTCGGTGCTCAAAAAATCTTTGATCTTCAGTATCCAAAATGGCATTAACTAATATTTGAGGAATTTCGTTTAAAGAGACAGGAATTCTTTTCTTTTCGCCAAATTCACTGATTAGTTTTCCGTCAGCAGTATATACTCGCAGCGGAACCTGCATGCTGATATCTTTTAGTTGTTTGACATCTGGTAGGCTAATTGAAACGTAAAAATAAAAACCGCCAAATACCAAAAGAGCCGTAAGAGTTAAGCTCATTAAGCTAAGTGAACTATTTTTAATAAACTTGGTTAAAAATTTAAACATATCATCTTAAGTCCCAGGGCCTTAGGTTTTTTTACCGTATTGTAATTGTGATTATCTCTAATAAAATCAAACGATGGTGGATGATTATACAGAGATTAGGTGATCATGAAAATAAAAAAAGCTATTTCGTCGCTATTTTTTGGTAATTGCAATCTATTGGGTATAGACATTGGTGAGGAAACTATCAAGATTATTGAGCTATCGCTTGCAAATGGTCGGCCGACATTAGAGAATTATACTAAATTAGCTATTACTAGTCGCTCGCCTAGTAATATTAGCAATACGATCAGAGGCTGGTTAAAGCATCATCGTTTTACCAGCAAGCTAGCGGCCACAAGCTTGCCGGCAAGCACATCTTTTTTCAAGCGCCAGCTGGTTACGCCAGATCTTCTTCAGACTGAACTAAGAAATTTTGTGTTATTTAATCTATCTAAAACCATTGATAGTCCTATAGAAGAGCTGGTTGTTGATTATGAGGAGGTTGATATTTGTGATACCACTTTGCTTCAGGTAGTAGCAGTAAAGCGTAGTTTAGTCGGGCAGCAAGAGCAATTACTAAAAAATGCTTTTTTATTTACTAAGGTGATCGATCTTGATATCTATGCCGTAGCGCGCGCTATTTTTTACAGCATTAAGAGGGCTAGTAAAACCACTGTAGTAATTAATCTCGAAGATCATCGAATTTTAATGGTGGTGTGTAAAGATAAGCAAATTTTTTCTTGGGAAGAGAGTAGAGAGTTATCAGCTAAAACAGATATGGATATATTGTCTAAAGAATTATCGAAGAAGATTCTAGGTATAGATCAGGTCCGTGTGTTAGCTTCAGGACAGATAATTCTAGCAGGACCAAAGTTGTTGCTTGAAAAACTGCAAGAAAGATTAAATAAGCAAATCTCAGCGTCTATTATTATAGCAAATCCTTTTAAGGAGTTATCCATTGCGCCCAAGATTAATGCTAATGAGCTGGCAAACATTGCTCCAGAGATGTTAATTAGCTTTGGCTTGGCCTTGAGGATTACCAGTGGTAATTAAGATAAACCTTGCTAGTGGTAAAGATGATTCGCCTTCTACTAGTTTAGTAGGGTTTCTTTTACCACTGATTTTGGGTGTCGCCGCTGGCGCTTTGATATTATTTAGCTGGCAGATCAACTTAAATCGCCAGCTGTTATCTTTAGACTATAATTATGCTCAATCGGTAAAAAAGATTGCTGAGGTTAGTAAACAAAATAATATCGAGCCGCATAATTTGGCCAAGATAAAGCAGATATCTCTGATAGCAAAAAATCACTCCGATCTAATTAATATCTTTAACAATCTTCAAAAAAATTTATCCGACAACATCAGTGTTACTAAGCTATTTTTTAATAACTTAACTGTGGTGATTATGGGGCGAGTACGATCCATTGCTATGCTTAAACAATCACTGGATTCTATTGATAAACAAAGGATTGGTTTACAAAAAATCCTGAAAAAAGATGATTACTATGAGTTCGAGTTATTGTGGAGATATAAATAGATGATTGGATCTAGACGGTTTTATTCAATCTATAAGCGGTTGCCAAAAATCCAATCGGTTCTAGCATTTTTGCTCAGTATTTTTTTGGTGTTGATACTTGGTTATAAAAATAAAATTGTTGTCCAGATGGATAATCTCAAGATTAAGCGACAACAATTGGAGCTTATCAGTAGGCGGATTGAACTCAAGCAAGCACAGAATAAAAGAAGAGTTGATGCTGGTAATGTTGTTTTACACGATAAAGTGGCGGCTATAAAAATTATCGACCGGATTGCGCTTGCTTGTCATGTAAAGCTTGTTTCACTTGAATTGTTATCT
>CAZTPH010000021.1:0-572 GCA_964614705.1 uncultured Coxiellaceae bacterium | reverse complement strand
TCTGCTAGGCAGGAAAGCTACAGTATAATTCAGCCGTATAAATTATTTTTTGTTGGGAGATACGTTGAGTTAATTGGTGTGCTCAATGAGTTGTGGCAAAAAATTACTTATGTTGAAGTTTTTGAGTTAGAACTAAAAAAACTAGAAAATAGCGACTTAGAGATGAGGTTAACGTTAAATATTTATGATTATGCAACTATTAATGGTTATAAAAAAACCAGTGCAAAGATCATTGCTCAACAAGATCTCTTTAGCAGATCAAATAAAAATCCTGATTTGTTATCTTGGTCCATAGCAGAGCTGAAATTTCTAGGTACTGTCAAACAGCATGGCGTTATTTATGGAATGGTTCTTGATCCAGCAGCTAATATCTACCAAGTTAAAGTTCGGGATAAACTTGGTTTTGAACAACGATCGATAATTAATATTGGTTCTTGCAAAATTACCACCGATAACCCTAGTGATTATATTATTGGAGAGTTATGCGCGTAAGAATTCATTTGATTACTCTTATATTTTTAATGTTGGTTTTGCCATTGGCTTTGGGAAAAGATGGTGGACGGATTTCGGTA
>CAZTPH010000020.1:2656-14566 GCA_964614705.1 uncultured Coxiellaceae bacterium | reverse complement strand
TGGCACTTTCTCTCGCAACTCTACTAGTTTATTTTCAAACTCATTTTTTTGTTCAAATGGCGGGTCGATAAAGAGCAGACCTCGCTTTTCCTTGGGAGGCAAAAAAGCCTTAATACCCTGATAGCCATCATAATGGTGAACAGCAACTTGAGGATCTTGAAAAAATAATTTTTTTAGATCAAGAACATCTTCAGGATGTAACTCCATCAAGATTATACGATCATTAGGACGAACTAAATGTTTAGCCAATAATGGAGACCCGGGATAAACCAAAATATTTTCACCATTAAGCTGATCGATCCCAACTTCATGATTAATGCTTTTTAACAGCTCTAAATAGGGTAATACTTCTGGCGGACAATTAGCTTGGTCAGAATCTAACAAACGAGATACTCCACTAACATACTCTTTAGTCTTTTCAGTTTCCTGAGATCTAAGATTATACTTCCCTAGGCCTGCGTGGGTATCAAGATAACAAAATGGCCTCTTTTTTAACTTCAGTCTAGTTAATAATACTGTTAATACTACATGTTTAAAGATATCAGCAAAATTACCAGCATGATAGATATGGCGATAATTCATAAAATCCAATTATTCTCACTTACTTTTATAGGGGATAATAATCACCTCTGTTCCAACTTCCATAAAGCTCTCACTTAGCCATCTAGCCACAATTGGTGTAACGCGAATACAACCGTGACTAGCATTATGATCAGG
Organism: uncultured Coxiellaceae bacterium; assembly: GCA_964614705.1. Taxonomy (GTDB): domain Bacteria; phylum Pseudomonadota; class Gammaproteobacteria; order UBA9339; family UBA9339; genus CAZTPH01. Next base: position 13,849 of record CAZTPH010000020.1, on the reverse strand, counting down.
CACGTCATTTGACCCATGAATACTATAACCCTTAGCATTAAATAGCATGCAATATGGCATAGGTGCCCCGCCACCAGTTTTAATCGGATATTTAGAAGACACACAATATTTGCTGCCCTTGGAAATTACTTTAAAATTACCAGAAATAGTTTTACATCCTCGACCAACATCATGGCAATATAATTTACCTCCTGACGCTCTACCAGTATTTACTCTCTTTCCCTCTGCATTATAAACTGCCCAAGCACTAAAATTAGGATCAAAAATAAAAACTCTATTTCCAGTAGATTCCCTTGTTAATGGAAAATAATTTGCCCCCTTATTATCTCCATCACCATCAGGATCATCTACAGAAGATAATGTGATGGTGGCATCTTCAGTAGTATATTTATCCTTATTCAACCTGGCAAAGGAACTATTGATCAAGACGCACCAAGAAAAAACCATCAATGCCAAAACTTTAACAATACTAAACTTATATCTTTGCATATTTCCTCCTAGAAAAATCGATGCACTAAGTATATATTAGAGTTCTTTAGAAACCAAGGATTTTGGTATCGGCATAACTAATACTACGGCATAAAATCGTTAGCTTTTTTTTCAGCCGGCACTAGGTGACGACGATCTAAACCAAAAAGCAATGCTAATGATCCTGCAATATAGATAGAAGAATAGGTCCCTATCACAATTCCGATCATCATCGCAAGCGAAAACCCTTTAAGCATCTGGCCACCAAAGATCAATAGCGCAGTTACTACCGAAAAGGTCAAACCCGAAATCATAATCGTACGAGACAGTGTTTGATTTACTGACAAATTCAAAATTTCTTCAGGGGTAGCTTTGCGAATTTTTCTGAAATTTTCTCTCACTCGGTCGTAAACTACGATAGTATCGTTGAGCGAATATCCAATTACCGTCAAAACTGCTGCCAAACCAATTAAATCAAACTCAATATAAAAAAAGGAAAATACACCCAAAATTAACATTGGATCATGAACCAAAGAGATAACTGCACTTAAAGCAAAGCGATATTCAAAACGAAAGGCAATATAAACCATGGTACCAAGCAGCGCAATTAAAATAGCCAGAATCCCGTTGGTTACCAACGCTTCACCAACCTGAGCACCAATCATCTCTGAACGCTGCAATTTGGCATTGCTCAAAACCTTTAATACCTTATCGGTCAACTGCTGCTGGCTAAGATCTTTTTGTAACTTAAGTTTAACCATCACATCTTTAGAACTTCCATATGATTGTACGACTGCATCCAAACCAGCATGCTCAAGTTCTGAACGAACCTGGTTAAAGTCTGGCGCCTCATTATAGCTTAGCTCTAATTGGATACCGCCGGTAAAATCCAAGCCAAAATTCAATCCCTTGAAGACAAGCGACCCGACTGAAAACAGTAAAATCGCGAGAGAAAAAATAAAAGCCCACTTTTTTTGGGCCATAAAATTTATTTTGGTTTGATGTGTAAAAAATTCCATAAACTATCTACCTTTTTAAATTAATATTGTTAAATACCAATACTAAGCTTCTTAATATTTCTTTTACCATAAATGAAATTAAAAATTGCCCTAGTAAAGACGATCGAGGTTAACATTGAAGTCATAAGACCAATAGTTAGCACCACCGCAAAACCTTTAACCGCCCCCGTACCAAGCGCAAATAGCACCATTGCCACAATTAAGGTAGCAACGTTAGCATCAACAATGGTTGCAAAAGCTCGTTGATACCCATTATAGATACTTGCCTGCACAGTCGTACCATTACGTAATTCTTCTCTGATTCTCTCGTAGATCAAAACGCTCGCATCAACAGCCATACCAACCGTCAGCACCATACCAGCCATGCCCGGCAAAGTTAAAGTAGCACCAAGAATTGACAAAATAGCAGTCATAAAAACTAAATTACATAAAAGAGCAACATTAGAAACCAAACCAAAAAAGCGGTAATAAAGACCCATAAACAAAATCACAAAAATATAACCGACCGCTATGGAAAGCATACCTTTATTGATATTAGCTTTACCCATACTTGGGCCAACAGTCGTCTCTTGCACAATGGTAACTGGCGCAATTAATGCTCCTGAACGCAACAATAACGCCAAATCTTGAGCATACTTTTCCGTACCTAAACCACTAATTTCGAACTGATTGCCAAGAGCAGACTGGATGGTAGCAACGCTAATAATTCGCTCGATTGGATAGCTAACATCAATAACTTTGCCGCCTACTTCTCGCTTTTCAGTTTTAGTCTCAACATAAACTACCGCCATCGGATTACCGATATTTTCAGAGGTCACACGGTGAAAAACACTTTCTCCTCCGCCACCCAAACGCACGCTAACTGCTGGTCTACCCTCTTGTGAATAGGCAGCAGCTGCATAAGTAATAGAATTTCCTTGCAAGACTATCTGATCTTTCAATAAAATTTTTCTACCCTCATGATCATAGAGTTTAGAACCAAGCGGTACATCGCCTGCCAATGCTGCTTCTACATCATGCTCAACGTCGACCATCTGAAACCTTAAAGTAGCAGTCTTACCAATTATCTCTTTGGCACGCACCGTATCTTGAATACCAGGTAAATCGACACTGACATGCTTTTGGCCCTGACGCTGAACGATAGCTTCACTCACTCCGAGCTCATTTACCCGATTACGTAAAATATTTACCGTTTGCTCGATCGCATAATCTGCCACTTTGGTAATAACACTTTCCGACATTGTTAATTGTAACTTTGCTTCTCCATGTGAAGTAATACGATTAAACTGATAATCTCTAAAACGCTTATTAAGCTCTTCACTCCCTCTATCCAAATTATCTTGGTCGCGAAATGTAATTGATACCCCATGAGGGCGCATCCGATCAATCGCAAGATAACGTACTCCAGCTTCTCGTAAATCCCCAACAATAGAACGCAAATCACCGTCTTCACGCTTTTTGATCATATCTTCAAGATCAACCGCCAGCAAAAAGTGCACCCCACCGCGTAGATCTAACCCAAGCTTCATTGGATGAGCTCCAATCGCTCTTAACCAACCAGGAGTTCGAGTAGCTAAATTTAAGGCAACGGTGTATTTATCCCCTAAAGATGATCTAATAATATCGCGCGCTTTAATCTGAGTATCGGTATCTTTAAAACGGACCAATACCGTATTCTCACCAACATCAGTTTTTAAAGCCTGTAAAGAATCGCCAGTTAAAATACTACTAACACGATCTGAAATATCCTTACCTGCGTTTTCACCCCCATTTAGAGAGACCTGTACCGCTGGATCATCTCCAAAAATATTAGGCATGGCATAGATAATTGCTATTAGTAATAAAAAAATTAATAACAAATTTTTCCATAAAGGATAATGATTCTGCATAGTTATCAACCCTAGTTAATTTTATCTAAAATTATTACTTCTGTATTCCTTTGATAGTCCCACGCGGTAAAACATTAGAAATAGCGCTTTTTTGTAGAGTTACAACAGCACCATCTGCTATTTTAAGTGCTACCAAATCATCAGTGATTTTTTCAATCGTACCTAATATTCCACCAATAGTTGCTACTTCATCACCAGCTTGTAAACTGCTCATCAAATTTTTATGCTCTTTAGCTCGCTTAGACTGAGGACGAATAACCATAAAATACATAAAAGCAACTAAAAGAACAATCATTGGTAAAATTTGCATCAAACCGCCACCTTGCGATGCTCCAGAAGCTGCATCAGCATAAGCATCAGTAATTAAAAAACTCATGATATCTCCCCATAATTTTGATAAAAATTGTTAATAAACCCTGGTAATTTACCCTGTTCTAACGCTCGGCGCAAATTTGTCATTAAATTTTGGTAAAAATGTAAATTATGGATGGTGTTTAGCCTTGCCCCCAAAATCTCGTGACACTTATCTAAATGGTGTAAATAGGCTTTGGTATAGTGTTTACAAGTATAGCAATTACAATTTTTGTCCAAAACCGACAGATCGCTTTTATAACGACTATTACGGATTCTGACTATACCACAAGAGGTGAAAAGATGTCCATTTCTAGCATTACGAGTAGGCATAACACAATCAAACATATCTATACCATTTAATACTCCATTAATTAGGTCACAAGGAGTACCAACTCCCATTAAGTATCGAGGTTTATCTTCTGGAATCTTATGCGCGAGATGTCCCAAAATCTTCATCATCTCCTCTTTAGGTTCACCAACTGCTAGTCCCCCAATAGCATAACCATCAAAACCTATTGCCAATAATTCAGCTAGTGAATAATCACGCAGATCGGTAAAAATACTGCCTTGAATAATTCCAAATAAAGCATTTTTATTATCTCCATGAGCAATCTTGCTCCTTTTTGCCCAGCCGATAGATAATTCTACTGATTTTAACGCTTCATCATAAGTAGCAGGAAATGGAGTACACTCATCAAAGATCATCACAATATCAGAGTTTAATTCTTGCTGAACCTGCATTGACACTTCAGGATTTAAGAAAATCTCCTTTCCATCAAGTGGAGATTTAAACCAAACACCATCTTCGGTAATTTTACGCAGTTCACTCAAGCTAAAAACTTGAAATCCACCTGAGTCGGTCAAAATTGGTCTTTGCCATTTAGTAAATTGAGCTAACCCGCCATGAGCTCTAATTACTTCCATTCCTGGTCTTAGCATCAAATGAAAAGTATTGCCTAGAATAATTTCTGCCCCTGTCGCTACTAACTCCTCATTAGTCATAGCCTTAACCGTACCCAACGTCCCAACTGGCATAAAAGCTGGGGTATTTACCACCCAACCAGATGGAAAAGTTATTTTGCCGCGACGCGCTAATTTATCTTTAATATTTATTTCGAATTTCATAGCAAGTTGGTATTATCCTAAAAAGAGCAGTTAAAACCTACTATGATTGATTAATATATTGAATCTAGCCATTTTTTTTGAAAATTGTTGCTTACCGTGGGGGTTACCACTGTCTCGCAACAATTTCCAAAAGAAAACGTCTATCTTCAACATCTTAATCAATCTCGCTACGGTTTCAACTACTCTTTTTAGGATTATGCAATAATCAACAGCGATTTACATTACTTTTTGTAAAAAACAAGGACAAAATGTAAAAATTTTTCCGCAAAACCTATAAATATACCTTCCTACCACCTTTTTCAACTACTAACTTAGGTACCAAATAACCAGGCAAACATCTCTTCATCTGGCTATAGATCTTTTTAGCCTTGGGAATAGTAACCATAAAATGAGCCGCCCCTTGAATATGATCCAAAATATGCAAATAGTATGGAATCACCCCTATTGCAAACAATTTTTCACTTAATTTAACTAACACTTGGCTATGATCATTAATCTTACGTAGCAATACCGATTGATTCAAAACAAAGACTCCTAATGCCCGTATACTAGCTATCTTTTTAGCTACTTTAGCATCGATTTCATTGGGGTGATTACAATGAATCACTAAAATCAATGGCAGCTTAGTTTTCAATATAGCAACTTTTACTAAATCAGGGTTTGCGACCGGAACTCGACTATGGATTCTAATTCTTTTAAGATGTTTAATTTTTTCTAATCCAGATAAAATAAATTGCAATTTTTTAGGTGGCAACATCAACGGGTCACCACCACTCAAGATAACTTCACTAATCGTTTGATCATTTTTTATATAGCTAAAAATCGCGCTCCAATTAATAACTTTATCTCGTAAATGACGTCTAAAACAAAAGCGGCAATTAAGAGCACATTGGTCTGTAACCAAAAGTAAAACTCGACCATAATATCTATGGATTAAACCAGAGACAGGAGACGCTGTCTTTTCATCAAGCGGATCATCTTTAAAACCAGCTGTTTTTTTAAGTTCATTTTTTTGCGGCAAAATTTGCAACAAAAGTGGATCTAATGGATCACAGATTTTTATTTTGGCTAACCAAGCTGCTGGAGCAAGCTGAGGAAAATCAGAAGCAAAGTTTCGGTTTTTTTGCGTGAATTTTAGTTTTTTACCAAACAATAGACCTTTAGACATAAGATTTAAATCAGATAGTTAGATGTCAAAACCAATGATCTCGTTCATATTACGAACCACAACCAGAAACACTTGCATCATGCTTATTTAGTCTCATACAACTCTGTTGCTCTGCAATAGAACGAAGAAATTCAATTCGCTGATCATCAATTAAGCTAAGACGAGCAATCACTTTTTCAGCAATTTCAAAAGACATCGACTGTTTTCCCATCAAACACTTAGAAATATAAGTAGGATCAACGCGCAAATAAGCAGCAAAAGCACGTATCGAATATCTTTTATTAACCCCTTGCCGCTTTTTTAATTCATTAGTTAAAACTTGTACATAAAAAGGAATTTTATCGCCCATTATCAACTCTCCAACTACTAACTCCTATTTAAAAAAAAGATTAAAGCCATCAGCACAGCCTGATAGCAGTGCTCTTCTCGAGAAGTAACCCCCTGACTAAACAGAGCAATCGCTCCACCTTGGCGTTTAATATCGCTGGTTCCATACATTCTATCGATCACATCACCAAGCTCCTCCCCATTCAAAAGGCACTGAGTAATTGAATCATTTAAACAATAGGCCGGCGATAACCCATAAGAAAAAACACCATTTATATCTGCTACGCATGCACAATCAAAATTAAACCAAGATTGATTGATCTTCATTACCCCACTTTCAATACCAACAACATAATCAACTAATATCCCATCTTTAGATCGATTTTCAAGTAAATTCAAACATCTATTTTTAGCTCCCACAAAAATCTCGTCTCCAACTGGCTGTTCGGATACCCCCGAATCTACTGAGGATGCTTCCACCCAAGGATCAAAAAAATAATGAGCAAAAGAACGCCTCGCTGCCCTAATTTTAACAGGATTTGTAGATCCTACCAAGATTTTGGTGTTTCCGTTATTCATAATTTGATTTCACTAAGTTCGCTCATTTTATAACTTTTACCCAATAGTTGGCTACGATTATTTCTCGTATCAAAAGGTATAGAACCATCTGAGCTAAGATTATCTATAATCAACTGATGATAAATTGCTACCATCTCCATAGCTTCTGGTAATCGTTGATCAAATAACTTCTTATGAATCATCTCCCTAGGAGTAAAGCTAGGTTTTACCATAAACTCACAACCATCAGTTTGAAAAGCAATATCTTGTTTGGCATAAAACTCTTTAATATCATGCTCGAATAACCCAAATAATGGACGAATCAGCTTTAAATTTAACCCGGCAAAAACAGCCTTTTTTAAAGGTGGTTCATCAGTACTAGCATATTGATTTTTCATCAGCTGTTCAATCCTTGATAAAGAAAAATCTTTTGTATTATATTGCTGTTGGAATTGCTCAACAATAGCTTGAAATTGCTCTCGTAAAAAGAACTCATGCTGATAATCCCAGCGATCTATATACATCAATACTGACTTGAGCAGTGAAACTACGGCATCAGTACCATGATGTCCAAAAGCAATATGTTCAATCTTATATAAAGAAGCAATATACTGTAGTAACAAAAACTTCACATTATAACAATGGGTACAGGGAGTATAACTATCTGCTCCTTGATATTTACAACTAAACAAAATATTCAGCCTTTGTTGAATATTGTTACGAATATCTTCAGGGAGCATGCTTTGCATGTCTGCATGTTTAATATTCAATATTTCCAAAACTAATCCATGATTTTTAACCATAGATAATAAATATTTACGGCGTTCCTCAATATCTAAAAATCCCATATTGATATGAATCAATAACGGTTGATATCCAAGCTGCTTCAAAATAAGGCTTGTCATTAGTGAATCTTTTCCACCAGAAAAAGCTACCACCACCGGAGCATTTTTTGGCAATAATTGGAAACGGTTAATTATAGATTCAGTGGTGGTTAAAAAATTTTTTGGTATTTTTAACATAAATTATCTCTCAAAAATTCTACAGTTATTATCGCTACTTAACCAATATTGGGATTTTTCATTACTAAGTATGGCTTCCAAAGTTTCATCTGGTACCTTACCAAGAATATATTTAGCATCTTTAGGCATCATCTCTTCATCTAAATCCCAAAAACATGCAGTAATATACCCATTATGTAATAGTCCTACTGATCGTTTAACCGCACGACACTTGGTAGTATAATTGGGGTGCCCAGGAAGCAAGTATTGGAAATGAACATTTAATTTACTATTTTTAGAAATACTCTGAATATACTCCACAACTTGGCAATACTCTTCGTACGACGGCGTAATATTATCAAATTGCCCTCCTCTCCCTGCGGGAAAAAGTCGCAATAGGCTCCACTTATCAATTTCATGCTCCTCAAGCCAAGCAAAAAGAGCCGCGACCTTTTCTTTAGCAATATTGTGTTTAGTTAGTACAGTTTGGGCACCAACATAAATGCCATATGACTTTAGCTTAATCATCCCTTGAGCAGCTAATTCATGATATTTAGCTGGCCTTAGAGGGTATGGTTCTGAAGGAGCAACATCAAGGGAAAGCTCAATATCGTTGATCTTGCCAGATAGTTTGAGCATGATTTCATCCGTTAAATAAGCTCCGGTTTTACTGATTCCAATATTTTTAGCCCCAAGATGATCAGAAGCATATAAAATAAGATCAAGGTGCTCAGGATTTGCCAGAACCTCACCTCCTCCAAAATCCAAACTGAATTTTTCTGGTGAAAGTTGCTTAATAAATAATTTTTTTTCCTCTATAGTCAACTCTGGTAAATCTTTGATGCTATTATCATTACTCTCAGTTACTGCATTTAAACAGCAAAAAGCACAGTTCCAAACACATTTACGTGATGGATTCCAAACAATACTGGTTTTATGTGAACTCATTTTTTACTCCAATTATAATTATCCTAAAAAAAGCAGTTAAACCCTACTACGATTGATTAATACATTGAATCTAGCCATTTTTTTTTGAAAATTTTTACTCGGGCCTGCATACAGCAGTTACAAAATTTTGCAATCCTGCAAAATTTGTACCCCCCCGCTGGGGTTACCACTGTCTCGTAAAAATTTTCAAAAGAAAATATCTATCTTCAACCTCTTAATAAATCTCTCTACGGGCTCAACTGCTTTTTTTAGGATTATGAATTAAATACAGTATTGCACAAAATATAATGCCTTAACAATAACTCAACTATCATTTGTGTAGTAAAAAACCACTACATTATTGCTACGGAGAGATTAAACTACTTATGACAAGAAGAAAAAGATATCCTGGTAAAATGTTTTAATAAACCGGCGAAGAAAAACTATTGATTCAATATTCTTTATCTTCCCAAACCCATCTATATGGCAAGTGTTCATCACGTCCTTTGGGAATACCAAACCTTTCAGTTTGGCTAATATTCTGGGGATTGATCCCATAATCAGCAAAATAAAATTTTTTATGATCAAATTGTTTTTGATCCCAATCGACTACTGTTAAATTCATAGCTTTGCAAAGTAATGCTTGACCAGAACATAATTTATTTATTGGTCGTGGTTCGGTCGCATTCTTTTGCGGACTAAGAACTTGCATTAATTCTATCATCTTCTTAGTATTTTTTCCTTTCAAAAATGGTAATGCAGATTTTATTAATACCGCATTACCATCTCCACGACAACTTACGTTTAATGAATCACCGCCGCGCGAATAATACATATAGATTGTTCCAGATGGCATAAACAATGCACGTCGTTTTTTGGTATAACCTAGATAAGCATGACTTGCCTTATCGTTGATATAATACGCTTCAGTAGCAGTGATAATTGCTTGCAACCAAATTTTACGATACTTCACACAAATAACCTTACCTAAAAGATCTTTTGCTACCATCAAAGGATCTCGATCAAAAAATGCACTTTTCAAGATATATTTCATAGGCAATAACCCTTGGTATCACAATCCTTCTTCTGATGCCAGATTACATTTATCGAAAAATCTACTCTCGTTAGTATTATCTAAAATAAAATAACTATTAGACTGACCAACAACAGATAAATCACCAATTACATAACACTTTTTTCTATTTTTTCGCTCTTCTTACCTTTACCAACACCATATATCGAACCAAATTGTGACTTTGGAAGTAACTGATATTGGCTAAAATTAAAATTAATTTTCGATCACTAGACGCAATAGACACTCCAGCGTTTAAAATTTAGTTATTCTCCCAACTACTGATACCTCAAAGCATCTATCGGTTTTAAATAAGCTGCCTTTCTGGCTGGATAGTAACCAAAAAACACCCCGACCCCACCAGCTACAAAAAATGCCAGTAAAATAGACTGCAAAGAGATAACAATATTTAAATCAAAAAAGAGGTTAATTAAAAATGCCCCTCCAACACCCAATATGACTCCAATAAGGCAACCAACCAATGAAATAAATACTGCCTCGAGCAAAAATTGCCACAAAATATCACGCCGCCTGGCTCCAATAGCTGATCTAATCCCAATCTCTCGTGTTCTTTCAGTGACTGACACGAGCATAATATTCATAATGCCAATTCCGCCAACCAATAGCGAAATTGAAGCAATTGCCCCTAACAAAATAGCTAATAACCTAGCAGTACCCATTGCTACATCAGCTATAGCGGTTAAATTTTGAATATTAAAATCATTTTCCATATGTCTTGCTAAATGGTGACGCTGCCTTAAAAGATCGGTAATCGGATCAATCAGCTCATTTAACGCTTCTAGAACCGTTGATTGCACAATAACAAAACGTACCATGCCTCTAAATTTAGTTCGAAAGAGTTGTCGCTGAGCAGTTGAAATCGGGACAAAAACTACATCATCTTGATCTCGACCATCTAAACTCTGACCCTTGCTAGTAAGCAAACCAACTACCGTGTATGGAGTGTTCTTAATTCTCATAACCTTACCTATTGGATCTTCGTTACCAAAGATATTATCAGCAATTTTTTTTCCAATTACTGCTACTCTGGTAGCTGATCTAAGATCAGAATCATTAAATATGCTGCCACTTTCAGGCTCCCATTCACGAATATCAAAATAACTTGGATTTACACCAGCTACCATTGAAGACCAATTATTAGAACCACGAACCATCTGTAATGTTCCATAGATCACCGGGGTAACTGCTTTTACCTGAGGAAGCTCTGCAATGGCATCAGCATCCTCCCTAGTCAGTGTAGGAGCCTCTCCCATCGAAGTTCTGA
>CAZTPH010000020.1:0-2646 GCA_964614705.1 uncultured Coxiellaceae bacterium | reverse complement strand
GATTCCACCACTACTAGCCGAACCAGACAGCACCATCAAAAGATTACTGCCCATAGATGATATCATCCGATTAACAGAATCCTGCACTCCTTCACCAATTGCCACCATTAATACTACCGCACCCACCCCAACCACCATCCCAAGCATGGTCAAAAATGCTCTAACTCGATTAGCAAGTAAAGATTGCCAGATCTCTTTCATCAAAGCTTCAATCATAAGCCACCTCCATGCGCTAGATCACTGATAATTTTACCATCCAAAAGACGAATCTGCCTTTTAGCGTAACTTGCAATATCTGATTCATGCGTAACTAAAAAGATCGTAATCCCCTCTTGGTTGAGTTGAGAAAATATCTCCATAACTATTTTGCTATTAGCTGAATCTAGGTTCCCAGTTGGCTCATCAGCTAAAATGAATTTTGGATTATTAGCTAAAGATCGAGCGATCGCTACTCGTTGCTGTTCACCACCAGAAATTTGATTAGGAAACGCACTAAATTTATTACCTAAACCAACCTTTTCTAGTAGCAAACGGGCGCGTTTAATTCTCTGTTCGTGCGGTACGTGTGCATAAACTAAAGGCAAAGCAACGTTGCTTTCTAAGTTAGCTCTTGGTAATAAGTTAAACCCTTGGAAAACAAAACCAATGATATGATTACGCACTTTTGCTTGAGCATTATAATCTAGCGAAGTTACCTCTTTACCATCAATCAGATATCTGCCAGAAGTTGGCTGATCAAGGCAACCCAAAATATTCATCAAAGTAGATTTACCGGAACCAGATGGCCCCATCAAAGCAATAAATTCACCAGCAGTTACCTTGAGATTGATTTTTTTTAAAACCTCTTGAACGCCAGCCAGCGTTTCATAGTTTTTAACTACATCGATCAACTCGATAAAATAAGTGCTCGCCATTAAAAAGCCTTGAATTTAAACGATTTGGTTGAAGAGGTATCTTTGGTATAACCAATAACTATCTCATCCCCGTTTTTCAAATTCCCGGATTTGATTTCAGTATAATTATTATCTGCGATACCTAAACCACACTGAACCACCACAAGTTTACCATCATCCAACTTATAGATAGTAGCTAGCTTGTATGGTTGCTTGTTATTATTTTTTAAAACTATATCTTTGGGTTTAAAGCGTAAGGCCGCATTGGAAACTAACAAAACATTTTTGAGCTCTTTGGTTTTAATTGTGACATAAGCGGTCATTCCCGGCAATAAAAGACCACTTTTATTGTCAACCATCACTACCACATTGTAGGTAACTACATTTTGCTGCACAGTTGGAGTCAAACGAATCTGCTTAACTACCCCGGTAAAAGTTTTATCAGGGAAAGCATCAACAGTAAAAGTCGCTTCTTGACCTGCTACAATATTACCAATATCGGCTTCGGCAAAATTGGAATCGATCTGCATTTTGCTTAAGTCTTTAGCAATCTTAAAAAGAATTGGGGTTTGAAAGCTAGCAGTAACTGTCTGACCAACATCGATTTGACGATCAACAATCACTCCAGACACCGGAGAGCGAATAGTTGCATAACCTAGAGTAGTGTAGCTTTCAGTTAATTTTGCCTGGGATAAATTAAGCTCAGCCTTGGCTGATTTATAGGCGTTAACTAATTGATCTAAATCCTGACGAGAGATAAACTTCTTGGCGGCTAAAACTTTGCCACGATGCAAATTGGCTGAAGCAAATTTTAGATTAGCTTGAGCTTTTTTGACTGCTGCTTCACTCTGAGCTACCTCGGTTTTAAAAAGCGAATCATCAAGCTCTAATAGCAGATCCCCAAATTGTACCTGTTGATTAAAATCGGCATAGAGCTTTTTCACCTTACCCGTCACTTGAGTTCCTACATTAACCAATACTACAGGGTTCAAAGTGCCGTTAGCTGAAACTGACTGGACTACATTACCCACTTTAGCTTTATCGGTGCGATATTCTATAGCTTGGTTATTATGACTCGCCCTCCAAATAAGATAACTGGCAAATAATAATCCACCCAAGAGAAAAAATACAATTATCGATTTTAGCCTAATTTTTACCATTTAATTAAAGCTCCATTATAATCATAAATTCGGGAGTTAGAATCTATTACGAGCGCTTAATATATAATGAATCTAAAGCGCTCTCATAACGATTCCAACCACTGAATTTAGGATAATATAAACCAATTTACTACAACTACCGTCATAAAACAAACTTCTTATTAATAAATTTTTATCATTTTATAACCAAAAAAGATAGTTGGTATTAATCGATAGTTAATAAATTATGACTTTCTTAACACTTGAATTCAATAATCTTTTCTTAATATTTTACTGCTATGTTTTACAGCAAGAGATTTTAAAAATCTCTTGAAAATAACTATTAAATTAAAAAGGTACGTAAATGATAAAACAAATAAATAATGAACAACTAGCTAATATTAGCGGCGGCGGCAAAGCTCAAGTCTGTACATGCTGGCATCTCGTCCGACAAATAAGCACGGCCTTTTCTGTGGCTAGCCATGAAACATGCCACCTATTATGCTGTTATAATAGAAGAAATTTTGATCTTTATATACATAACGATATTAGGTATGAATGCTAATTGTGAATTGCGCCACTGATTTAACGGACCATTATTTATGAACTCTATG
>CAZTPH010000019.1:0-14675 GCA_964614705.1 uncultured Coxiellaceae bacterium | reverse complement strand
GATTGTTTGCATGGCATAGTTAAAGAGAATAAGAAATTAGCGGATGAAAATAATGCGCTTAAGGAAAATAATAAAGAATTGCAAAAAAATGTTGTAGATCTACAAAATAAATTTAATTGTTTTAATGTAGTTATGGGTGCTGATTTTCCTGAAGGTATAGCTAGAGCTGAAAAATTGGAAGAGATACAGTATGTTAAAGCCTATGATACTAGACATATTTACGTAGATGGTTGTCAAACATCTGGTACATGGGGAAAATGTAATTATAACATGATATTGAGAAATGCTGATATTGATCATCGTTATATGAATAGCTTAGCTAGTAAAATAAATGAAATTATTAAAGAAATAGAGACCATAAACGCTAAAATAGCAGTAATAGAAAAAACTCTAACAGACTCTGCAAAGTGTAAATAGCGCGATACAAAAACTTCCATGATATGCAAATCAAGGAAATGATTAAGTACTTCCGAATTTATGAAGCAAATTCATGGTTTGCTATATTTATGAACTTTGTAATAAAATCAAGGAATACAACTTTTTGTTTTTACTAGACCTTCTATTTAGCAAAGACGGCAAGAATATTAGTTTACAGAGCTCTTTTTAGACAAAACTAATCTTGCAGTAGAAGCTAATGTGGGGTTGTCTCATAGAGCTTTGCTAAGTTACAGATAATTAAATACTAGCTTGGTGTAACTAGGCGTACCTAAGGTTCAATCGATCTTTACTAATATAGATCCTTTGCCGAATCGCTATTTGTTTGGTATAAATCAGCTGTGAATAATAGTTTTGATATCATTGTAATCGGTGCTGGGCATGCCGGAGTTGAGGCGGCAAGCGCTGCTGCACGAATGGGTAAAAATACTCTTTTGCTTACTCATAATCTTAATACTATCGGTCAGATGTCATGTAATCCCTCGATTGGTGGTATTGGTAAAGGACATTTAGTTAAAGAGGTCGATGCTTTAGGCGGAATCATGGCTAGCGCTTGCGATCTTGCTGGTATCCAATTTAGAACTTTAAACAGCAGTAAAGGTCGTGCAGTCAGAGCCACTCGTGTACAGCTAGATCGAGAGCTTTACAAACGAGCTGTTGTTAAGTTATTAAGCCTTACTCCTAATTTATCAATCTTAGAGCAAACAGTTGATAGTTTAGTTATTGAAAACTATCAGGTAACCGGAGTAGTTACCAATATCGGAGTAAAGTTTAGAGCTGCTGCAGTAATAGTTGCGGTGGGAACTTTTTTAAATGGTAAGATTCACGTTGGTTTAACTAACTTTTCAGGAGGTAGAGCAGGGGATCCTGCGTCAATCTCTTTAGCTAATTTTTTGCGTTCTTTAGGACTAAAAGTTAATCGACTTAAAACTGGTACTCCTCCAAGGATCGATAAAAATACTATTGATTACTCTAGTTTAATTGAACAACCAGGTGATGTGCCTGAACCGGTATTTTCGTTTTTGGGAACATCTTCAGATCATCCTTGCCAGCTCAGTTGTTTTATCACCCATACCAATGAAAAAACTCATGAAATCATTGCTAATAATTTAGATCGCTCGCCGCTTTTTACTGGAATAATTTCGGGCGTTGGCCCGCGTTATTGTCCATCGATTGAAGATAAAATTCATCGTTTTGCGGGGAGAAACTCGCACCAATTATTCCTTGAGCCGGAAGGTTTAAATAGTATTGAAGTCTATCCCAATGGTATATCTACTAGTCTGCCTTTTGATGTGCAAGATGCAATGGTTAGAACTATTAAAGGGCTTGAGAATGCTAAATTACTAAGAGCAGGCTATGCCATTGAGTATGATTTTTTTGACCCGCAAGATTTACAGTCAACTCTTGAAACTAAGGCAATTAGTGGGCTATTTTTTGCTGGCCAAATTAATGGTACTACTGGGTATGAGGAAGCGGCAGCTCAAGGATTATTAGCTGGTATTAATGCTGCTTTAAAGGTAGATAATCGTGAAGGTTGGTACCCAAAGCGTAATGAAGCTTATCTGGGCGTGATGATTGATGATCTTTTAACCAAAGGGGTTACAGAGCCCTATAGAATGTTTACTAGTAGAGCAGAATATCGGCTACTTTTACGTGAAGATAATGCTGATATGCGCCTGACCGAGATTGGCTATAATTTGGGTTGTGTAGATGACCATCGTTATCAGGTTTTTTGTAATAAATGTTCTGCGATAGATGCCGAGCGGAGCAGATTAAAAAAGATCCGAATTAAGCCCAGTAGCAATGAAGGGGTTGCTTTGAAACAAATGTTTAGCAATGGTAATTATGAGACTGAAAGCACTCTCTTAGAATTATTAAGGAGGTCAGATGTCGATTATCATGGGCTGATAGATTGTGGGTGTATTGAAGATCTTGGGGTTAATCAAGAAATATATGAGCAAATTGAGATACAAGAAAAATATCATGGATATATTACTAGACAAATGCTTGAAGTTGAGAGGCAGCGTCGTTATGAAGAGACCATTATTCCAGAAAATTTTGATTATGGTCTAATCAAAGGATTATCTAATGAGGTTTTACATAAACTGGATACTTTTCGTCCAAAAACCATTGGGCAGGCAGCTAGAATATCTGGAGTTACCCCAGCTGCAGTGTCAATTTTGCTCGTATACTTAAAAAGATAGTATATTCTTGACCAGGTTCGATTTTCATTTATTATGGAAATTAATTGGGGCGTCGCCAAGCGGTACGGCACTGGATTTTGATTCCAGCATACCTAGGTTCGAATCCTAGCGCCCCAGCCAGTTGTTGGCGATTGATTATTTTGAGGAAGTATAATAGGTTGAGGTTTGGGTTATCCAGGATTCGAACCGTTGGTTCGACAAATTTGGCAGGATAGCCAAATTTTGCAACTGCCGAAGGCAGGCCCGAGCACTTTTAGCGAGGGGAGCCTACAGGAGGTAGGCGAATCATCCTAGCGCCCCAGCCAGTTGTTGGCGATTGATTATTTTGAGGAAGTATAATAGGTTGAGGTTTGGTAGCCCCTAGCCAGTTGAGTTCTTTTGAGTAGGATGTTGTGTTAGAGCTGATTTTAATTTTAGGAGAATAACAGTGAAACTATTTACCGGTAATGCCAACATTCCACTAGCTAACAAGGTAGCTGATCACTTACAAATTAAGTTGGGTAAAGCTACTGTGGGTACATTTAGCGATGGGGAATCCATGGTAGAAATATTAGAGAATGTTCGTGGTGAAGATGTTTTTATTGTTCAGCCTACATCAGCCCCAACTAATGATAACCTGATGGAATTAGTGATTATGGCAGATGCTATGCGTAGAGCATCTGCAAGTAGTATTACCGCAGTAGTTCCCTATTTTGGTTATGCAAGACAAGATCGCCGCGTACGTTCTTCTAGGGTGCCGATCAGTGCCAAGTTAGTTGCAGATATTATGACAGCAGCCGGAATAACCAGATTGATTACGATTGATTTGCACGCTGATCAAATCCAAGGATTTTTTTATATTCCTGTTGATAATGTGTATGGTACCACTGCGATGTACGATGATATTCGTAGTAAAAAGCTTAAAAATAAAGTGATAGTATCGCCAGATGTTGGTGGGGTGGTGCGTGCTAGAGCTGTTGCTAAAAAAATTGGGGATGCCGAACTTGCTATTATTGATAAAAGAAGACAGAAGAGGAACCAAGTTGAAATAATGCATATCATTGGTGATGTGGAAGGTAGAGATTGTATTATTGTTGATGATATTGTTGATACCGCAGGTACTATTGCTCAAGCTGCAAATGCGTTAAAAAACAAAGGTGCACAGTCGATAACTGTTTATGGTGTACATCCGGTCTTATCAAGTGGGGCGATCGAGAATATAGAAAAGTCCAGTATAACTGAAGTTGTGGTTACTGATACTATTCCTCTTAATCAAGATGCTATTAATTGTGCCAAGATCAGGCAGTTAAGCATTAGCTTGTTATTGGCTGAAACTATTCGTCGGGTTAACAATAAAGGGTCGGTTAGCGCTCTTTTTGTTGATTAAAAAACTGGAGGTAATTATGACTTTTAAATTAAGAGATTTGCCGTTTAAACGAGAAGATTTTGTTCCTTATCTTTCTCCTGAAACCATAGATTTCCATTATGGTAAACATCACGATACTTATGTGAATAATCTTAATAGATTAATCGTTGGAACTGAGTTTGAAGGAAGCTCACTGGTAGAGATAATTCGCAAGGCATCTGGAGCTATTTTTAATAATGCTGCTCAAGTTTGGAATCATGATTTTTATTGGGATTGTTTGTCTAGTTCTCAAGAAAATCAAAGATTGTCTTCTGAGCTGTCTGTGGCATTTGACAATAGTTTTGGTGGTTTCGATAAGTTTAAAGAGGCTTTTACTAAAGAGGCCTTAAGTTTTTTTGGTTCCGGCTGGATTTGGTTGGTTAAGGTTGCAGGTAAGTTAGAGATACGTACGACTGGTAACGCTTTTACGCCTATTAGTACTGAGGAAGCTAAACCGCTTTTGGTTTGTGATCTTTGGGAGCATGCTTATTATATCGATTATCGTAATGCTCGCGCCAAATATCTCGAGGCTTTTTGGCAAATAGTAAATTGGCAATTTGTGAGTAAAAATATCAACTAAATTTTATGAATCACGGTAAACGTAAAGGAAAACCTCGGATTGATGAGGCAGTAAGAAGAGAGTTGGGTAAGATGTTGTTAAATTACCCGCGAGAATCTATTTTGTCCAAAATAACTATTACGGCGGTCGATGTGTCTCCTGATTTAGCTATTGCCAAGGTTTTTTTTGTTGTTTTCGAAGATAAAGATCAAACATTAGCTCATCAAGCTTTAGAGCATGAAGGGCATATCATGAGGAAGTATTTAGCCAACACTTTAAATTTGCGTTTAACGCCCAAACTAAATTTTATTTATGATAAATCCTTGGAGCGTAGTAGAGCTCTTTTGGCTTTGATCGACCGGGCGGTAAAATAAGGCATTTTTTAGTTTTGGTAATGAACCTATGAAGATAGTTAAGAGAGATATAAGTGGTATTCTACTTTTAGATAAGCCGATTGGACTTTCGTCTAATGAAGCTTTGCAGATAGTTAAGAGGTTGTTTAAAGCCAAAAAAGCTGGTCATACAGGTAGCTTAGATCCTATGGCAAGTGGTATGTTACCGATTTGCTTTGGTGAGGCCACCAAATTTTCTCAGTTTTTACTAGAAGCAGATAAGAGTTACTTAGTTACAGGTAAGCTTGGTGAGATTACCTCAAGTGGTGATAGTGAAACTCCAGTGATTGAAAAAAGGACGGTCAAGCAGGGATTGAGTCATGCTGAGATTGAAGGAGTACTTAATAAGTTTAGAGGCAATATTTTGCAGATTCCACCGATGTATTCTGCGCTTAAGCATCAGGGGCAGCCTTTGTATAAGTTGGCTCGGCAGGGAATTGATATTGAACGTGCACCAAGAGGGGTAGTAATATCAAAATTAGACCTGGTTGACTATCAAGATCATCTTATTACATTGGATATATCGTGCAGTAAAGGTACCTATGTGCGTACTTTGATCGTGGATATTGGTGAGGCTCTTGGTTGTGGAGCATGCTCTATTGCTCTTAGGCGTTTGGTGGTGGGACCATATCGTGCTGATCAGATGGTCCAAATGGATACAATAGAGAAGTTAGCAAGCGCGAGCGACTATAATGGATTGGATAAGCTTTTGTATAGTATTGACTCTATGTTGGATTATGTACCTGCAGTGAAATTGACTCCAGATATGTTACATTATATCCGTTTAGGGAACCCAATATTGGTACCTAATGCCCCGGTGTCTGGTTTGGTAAGGCTTTATTGTAAGAATGATCTATTTTATGGGATTGGTGAAGTTTTAGCCGATGGTCGGGTGGCGCCAAAAAGATTAATAGCTTCTTAAGGTAATTTTTATATAATTTTTCATAAAGATCTGATATAATGCCGAGCCTCAAGTGAGTTTATTTAGGAGTTATTATGGCGGACAAAGATTCGAAAAATGGCCAGAATGTTTCTGGCAAGTATTATGTTGATAATAATTGCATTAGTTGTGCTCAGTGCGCAGATATTGCAGGAGATTTTTTTGCAGAGAGTTCAGATGGTGGTTTTTACGTCAAAAAGCAGCCTGGTTCTGCAGATGAGATAGCTATGTGTGAGAAAGCTATGCTGAATTGTCCTGTTGAAGCTATTGGCAATGATGGTTAATTTAAATTTATTCCACGCGGCAAAGACGCGTGACAAAACTTGATTTTAGGTCTTATCCAGTTAGCTATACTGCAAATGACAGTGGTTTAGCTAACTGGAGGGTTCAATAATTTTTATTTTAGGAGATAGTTTTTATGTCATTATCAGTTGTAGAAAAAGCAAAAATTGTTAAAGAATTTGGTTTATCTGATAAAGATACAGGTTCAGTTGAGGTGCAGATTGCTCTGTTAACTAAAGATATTAATCTACTTACAGATCACTTCAAATCTCATGCTAAAGATCATCATTCACGCCGAGGATTGATCAGAAAAGTTAATTTGCGTAGGGGACTGATGGCATATCTAAAAGAGAAGGATATGGATAGATATCAGCAAATTATTAGTCGTTTAAGTATCCGTGGTTAGTTGTCGCTTATTTTTTATGCCCATCGATAGGGTATCTTGAGCGTTATTTTAATATTCTTGATTTAGGAAATAATTGTAATGAAACAAATAAAAAGATCTTTTCAGTATGGAGAACATCTAGTAACTTTAGAAACCGGGCTTGTTGCTAAGCAAGCTACTGGTGCTGTTATGGTATCTATGGGAGATACCAAGTTACTGGTTACAGTAGTTGGTGATAAAAAATCATCTGAGGGCAGAGGGTTTTTCCCGCTTACTGTTAATTATCAAGAGCGCTATTATTCCAATGGTAGACTTCCAGGCGGGTTTATTAAGCGTGAAAATCGCCCTAGTGCCCAAGAAACATTAATCTCTAGGTTAATAGATCGTCCGTTAAGACCACTTTTCCCAGAGGGATTTACTAATGAAGTGCAAGTAGTAGCAACCTTACTTTCTTTAGATCCTGATATTTTGTCAGATATTCCCGCTTTGTTAGGTGCAGCCGCTGCTCTTGAGATTTCAGGAATTCCTTTTAATGGTCCACTTGCTTGCGCAAGAGTTGGTTATCAAGAGGGGCAATATTTGCTTAATCCTACCAGTAAACAGTTAAAAAATTCTGAGTTGGATTTAGTGGTGGCAGGAACTAAAACTGCTATTTTAATGGTTGAATCTGAAGCAAAAGAGCTGTCAGAGTCAGTTATGCTTGGCGCGGTAATGTTTGGTCATAGTAATATGCAGGTGGCTATTGATGCCATCAGAGATTTTGCTAAAGAGGCTGGAAAACCTAAGTGGGAATTTGTTCCTTCTCAGTTGCATCACGATTTGATTAATCAGGTGAATCAAGAATGTTTTTCTCTTTTAAGTAGCGCTTATGATATTACTGACAAGCAGCAACGTATGGTTGAGCTTGACAAGATTCGTAAGCAAGTGGTGGATAAATTAGCTAAACCGGAAGTTATTGGGTTAACTTCAGAACATATTACTAATATTATCTTTGATTTAGAAAGCAAAATAGTTAGAGGCCGTATCTTAGATAATTTGCCTCGTATTGATGGGCGAGACCTAACTACGGTACGTCCGATTGATATTAATCTTGGAGTACTCCCAAGGGCTCATGGTTCAGCTCTTTTTACCCGCGGCGAGACTCAGGCATTAGTGGTAGCAACCCTTGGTACTGATGGAGATGCGCAAGTAATTGACGCTCCAGCAGGTGAAAGCAGTGAAAGCTTCATGTTGCACTATAATTTTCCGCCATATTGTACTGGTGAGATAGGTATAATGGGTAGCCCGAGAAGACGGGAAATTGGGCATGGTAATTTAGCTAAAAGAGCACTGCAGGCGGTTATGCCTGAGAAAGAACAATTTCCTTATGTGGTTAGATTGGTATCTGAAATTACAGAGTCTAATGGCTCAAGCTCTATGGCCAGTGTGTGTGGTGGTAGCTTAGCTTTGATGGATGCTGGTATTCCGGTTAAATCTCCAGTTGCTGGTGTAGCAATGGGACTGATTAAAGAGGGAGATAAGTTTGCTGTTCTTACCGATATCTTAGGTGATGAGGATCATTTAGGTGATATGGATTTCAAAGTTGCTGGGACATCAATAGGAGTTACTGCATTACAAATGGATATCAAAATTGATGGAATTACAGAAGAAATTATGAAGGTTGCGCTTGAGCAAGCTAAAGATGCTAGATTGCATATTTTTAATCTTATGCATGAAAAAATAGCGTCCCCACGTGAGCAAATCTCTGATTTTGCGCCTAGAATTACTACGATGCAGATTAATCCTGAGAAAATTCGTGATGTTATCGGCAAGGGTGGTGCAGTTATTCGTGGGTTGGTTGAGCAGACCGGAGCCCAGATTGATATTAAAGATAATGGTATAGTTACAATTGCTTCAGTCGATAGAAGTGCTGCAGCAGAAGCGGTGCGCCGTATTGAAATGATTACTGCTGAAGCTGAAGTTGGTAAGATATATTCCGGTAAAGTTACTAAGATTATGGACTTTGGTGCAGTGGTTAGCATTTTGCCTAATAAAGATGGATTAGTGCATATTTCGCAAATCTCAACTGAAAGAGTTAAGAATGTGCAAGACTATCTTCAAGAGGGTCAAGAGGTGCGTGTTAAAGTCATCGAAGTTGATCGCATGGGGAAGGTAAGGTTGAGTATGAAGGATCTAGGAGAATAGTTTAGCGTATATTTCTATTAGGTGTTAAATGGATTTTAAGTTTGCCGCCATTAAGCGAATTAAGATTATAAGTTTGCTATTAGATAAAATAGCTAAGCTAAAGTTTAGTATTCGTGCCAGTATTTTGGCTATTGTGTTGATTTTAATGATCGGTACATCATTTTTGGTCATTGGAATTAACTATTTTTCTGTTGACTCAATTTTAGTAGTTGCTGCCAAATCTCATCTTTTGCAATCCAGCGGGAAGGTTTCAGAACAAATCAGAAATTATTTGCAGCCTTTAAATAGCAATTTATTGTCTGCGAGAAGGATCTTTAGTAGTGGAGCAATCAAGCCCAATTCACCAGATTTCATGAGGTTTTTAAGTGATTTGGTTGCGGATAATAAGAATTTAATCGCTTATATGATCAGCATGGTTTTTTGCAATGGGTATTGGAGATTGATCTATTACTGGGAGACGCTAATAAATATATTCAGGGAATTAAATTAACCAAAAATAGCTTTATCTCAATCGTGAATTCAGCAGGTGATTTAATCGCCACGGGCGGGGTAAATATCGATACGGTTGTATCAAATCGAATACCCCAAGTAAGCGATTTAAAAAAAATTCCATGGCTAGAAAAGTCGTTGTTACTTTACCATGAACTTAAATCTTCTCCTTTTATTTTTGAGTTTGCTGGCGAAGATTATATCGCTGCTTATGAGAAGATTTTTGATATAAAAAGTGAGCATGATTGGTTGGTTGCTATAGTTACACCTATAGATGATGTGGTGGCACCATTACGCAAAAACATGTTTATTGGTGCTCTCTTTACGCTATTTACCTTGATTATTGGTGTGGTCCTAGCAGTTGTTTTTGCTTCAAGTTTAAGTAGGCCAATTAAAAAGTTGGCTTATGACGCTAATTTAATTTGTCGTTTACAACTAGAAAATATTAGCGGTCTTGTTTCTAGGGTTACAGAAATTTGCAATATGGCAGAGGCATTTATGAGGATGAGAAATGCCCTTTATTCTTTTCAGCGTTATATGCCAATTGCCTTAGTTAAAAAACTCATTATTAGTAATAAAATAGCAGCTGTTGGTGGAGAGGCTAAGACTCTAACCCTGCTTTTTACCGATATTCAAGATTTTACCAAGCTTTCTGAAGGTTTTAGTCCAGAAGAATTGATGAAATATTTGTCTGATTATTTCCAAAGTATTACCAAGATAATTATCGATATGAGTGGTACTGTAGATAAATATATTGGAGATGGTTTGATGGTGTTTTGGGGTGCACCCATCGATGATGAAAAGCATGCCTTTCATGCTTGTCGCGCTGCGATTGCTGCAAAAAAAGCGTTGGATAGATTAAATATTAAATGGGCTAAGGAGAATAAGCCACAGCTAAAAACTCGTTTTGGTATTAATTCAGGCCACGTGGTAGTTGGTAACGTGGGGTCTGATGAAAGATTAAATTATACCGCCTTGGGCGATCCTGTTAATTTAGCCAGTAGACTTGAGGGGTTGAGTAAGATCTATGGCACAACTATTATTGTTAGTGAATATACCTACAACTTAGTAAAGGATGATTTTAAATTTAGATTGCTTGATCGCGTTGCAGTTAAGGGTAAGAAGAATAGTGTTTATATTTATGAGTTACTTGGAGAATTGGATGAGCTCTATGCTTTAAATTGGGAACAATATAATCAAGATTTTTCCCGAGCTTTTTTATGCTATGAGTCTGGAGATTGGAAAGAAGCATTAGATATGTTTAATGCTTTAGAAAGCAGGTATTATGATGATCAAGTGATCAAGTTGTTTAGATCGCGCTGCTTGGTTTTTCTTAATAATCCGCCAACTGGATGGAATGGTGTATGGAGTATAGAAGAATAGCGCAGCTAACTATGGTATTTTTCTAGGTTTATCGTGTGGTCTAGTTTGTCTACAATAACGGTTGCGGCGCAATCTCCGGTAACGTTGATTACAGTTCTAAACATATCTAATAATCGATCAATTCCCATAATTAGAGGAATGCTATCGATCGGTAAGCCAATAGCTGGTAATACCATGCCAAGCATGATTACCGCGCCACTAGGATATCCAGCCGCACCAACAGATCCGATAGTAGAAGTAATGGCCAAAATTAGGTATTGGTAACTGGTTAAGGTTATACCTGATGCTTGAGCAAAAAAGATCGCACATACTGCTATATAAATAGCAGATCCAGTCATGTTAATAGCGGCACCCAGAGGCAATACAAATCCTGCGACATGCTTTGATACGCCAACTTTTTCCTGTAGATCGTGGATTGCCGGTATAATAGTGGCCTTGCTGCTGGATGTGGCAAAAGCGATTGACTGAATATTAAAAGTTTTTTTATAAAATTTAATGGGGTTTAGGCCAAACAAAAATAATGCTAAGCCAAAAATCAAGTATTGGATAGTGAACGCCCCCATAATCACTGAAGCCAGTTTGCCTAAACTTAGTACCAATGAAAAACCATATTCGCCAACAACCCACGCCATAATTGCAAATGCTCCATAGGGAGTGGTTTTAATTACTAGTTCGACCATCTTAAAGATGGCGCTAGTTATAGAGGCAACTATTTTTCTGGCATCATGAGCTTTTTCACCAGCTAGAATCAGCGATAAGCCGAGGATAATTGCAAAGAACACCACTTGAAGAGTGTTACCATTTGCCATGGCAGCTATTGGGTTAGAAGGAAAAATATTGATAAATAGGCTTTCCAAGGTTACTGGATTAGCACTTGAAGATACACCGGAGAAGCTAGGCGATAGAGTAATACTAGCTCCAGGTTGGCAGTAAATGGCAATAATTATGCCAATAGTGACAGCAATTATCGTTGCTGTAATGTAAATTATTGATGATTTGAAACCAATGCGTCCAATGGTATTAATATCGCTGATGTTGGTAATTCCGTAGACTACAGCGAAAAACACCGTAGGAATAACGATCATTTTTACCAGATTGATATAGACGGTTGCAAAGGGCTTAAAAAATGTATAATAGTTATTAAGTAAATAGCCAGATATTACGCCTAGTAACATACCTAAGAGGACTTTTTGCCATAATTTTAGCTTCATGCCCTATTTTAGTAACATAAAATGTTGAGAAATGCAATTATTGGTGCCCTTTAAAATTTTAAAATATTGTAACTATTCAGCAGTCTTCCCGCAGCGCGCCTTTCAGCGACCGCGAACTTGGACGTCGTCTCTGCGAGGCCCTTTGTAAGCGATCCACTAACCACAGGGTATCAGCCTAAATTTTTATGTGTAAAAATATAACGGGCAGATATTTCCCCAATGCTTTGTTAGGAATTTCTGACTCGGGGCTTGGCATTTTTATTGAATCACGCTGCTCTTTTAACTTTTTCTAGCCCAATATTCCATGGTAACAGAGCCTCATAATCAGCTACGGTTTTGCAGTGGGGAATGGCATTAAATATAGTTACATAATATTGATATGGATCAAGGTTGTATAACGTTGCCGTGCGGATAAGACTAAAATGGATACACAGCGCCTTCGCTCCCTCTACTGAGCAAGCAAAAAGAAAGTTTTTTCGTGCTATAACAAAGGGCTTGATGGCTTGTTCAGTGAGATTATTATCGATTTCGAGCCGCCCATCATCTAAAAATCTGGTTAATCCTTCCTAATGATTTATACAGTAAGCTACAGCACTACCAAGTGGAGATTTTGGTAGCACGGTTAAATATACTGCATCCAACCATCTCTTAAACTCAAGTATCAGTGGTTTGGATTTTTCTTGGCGTAGTACTTTACGTTGCTCAGGATTCATTTCTTGATTCTTGGCGTAACGCTCAAGGCTATAGAGCTTTTGGAAATATCTCATAGCAAGGCTAGCAATACCATCATCTGCTTCTTTAGCTATAGGCTCGAACTTTCTCCTAGCATGGGCATTACAGTAACTTAAAAATATACCCGGGGTATCACCTAAGTCATCAAAGAAATTATCAGCATCACAATGAATAGCTCCTCTATACCCAGCAAACCATGCAGCTAAAAATCTTTTATGTAAAATGGCATTGTATTCATACACCACACCCTTTTTGTCTGGCGGACCACCGCGAATGCAGTAAACATAAGATTTAGTTTGGGCTAATCTTCCCTCTTCTTGTAAAACTTGCAGCGAAGTTGCATCCATAGCAGCTATTGGATAACCCAATATTTCATCTTTAAATAAATTTATTAGTGGCTGTAATTTATAACTTACCTCAATCATCCACCTCGCCATAGTATTGCGTGTTACTTGCATCCCATAACGATTTTGAAAGATTTTCTCTAGATGGTATAGCGGCTGACGATCTAGGATTTTACTAACAATAATATTGGCTAAAAAAGATTCGCTGATCTTGCTTTTTGGTAGGATATGCTCCGGCTTAGGAGCTACTGCTATAGAGGTCAAATTTCCGCAAGAACACGCTACCTTTTCCCTTTTTTCTACAATAATCTCATACACCGCAGGGATGTGATTGAGAATCTCACTAACTTCATAGCCTATAACTTTCTTATCTTTGCCACAGCTACATCTTCTTTCTTCTGGCGCCACAGGAATTATAATTTCTCGTCTAGGCAAATTCTTGGCAAGACTTCTGCCACCACGCCTTTTGTAAGATGCAATCTCTATAACGTTATCCGGTTCTGTAGGAACATCAGGTAGCTCTTCATCTTCAGGAGATAGCAAACTCATTTGATCAGGATTTACATAACGCTCTCTTCTACTACCAAAACGATATCGTAATAACTCTTTAACTTGGCGGTGTAATTGATCATATGCAATGGCAGATTGTTCAAGAGCTTGCTTAGTTATTTTTAACTCAGCTTCTAGCATTTCTATGCGCTTTTGCTGCTCTCGAATGATGCTTTTTTTACCTTGTTTCATTGAAAGTGATCATAACATAAACCCCTATGTTTTACTAGGTTTTTATCACTTTTTTATCTCATTTCTCTCATGTTTTTTTCTATAATCTTCTGATGAAATTTTAATAAAAGTTTGTCGCTGCTAAATGCTTCTTCTCTCCAATTTTTGTAATATCTAACCCAGACAAAAGCCACTGTAATTGCTCTCCAGTTATCTCAAACTTTGCATCCTCAACGCTGGGGAATTTGAATTTTGATTTCTCGAGCCTTTTATACATTAACCAAAAACCATCTCCTTCCCAATAAATGAGTTTTATCTTATCTGCAGAATAATTTCGGAAAGCAAAAACGTGCCCTGATGTTGGATCAGATTTTAAATGAGCTGCTACCAAAATTACCAGGGAATCAATTTGTTTCCTAAAGTCAATTGGTTTGCGGTATAACCATACTTTGGTATTGCTGAAAGGTAGAAACATGGGTTACCTTCAGCTATCTAATAAGTTCCAATATTTGCAGCAACATCCGCAAACACTCAAGATCATGAATTAGCAATCTCTGTCCACGGGGAAGTTCCAAAGTGCATAAGCATCCGGTATCATTTCTTTTAGAAACTTTTACGCCAACAAAATCGTTATGTTGATTTTTGTATTTAATCCGCCAGTAGGCAAACTGCGAACCAACCAGGTTATTTTCTCGGCAATATTGCTTTCCAGAAATTCCGGCTTTTTCACAATTCTCAATATGGGGATACCAAAAGCTATGATCTTTTTTGATTGTTGATTCAGTAGGGCTGTTTGTCATTATTAGTCTCCTAATTAATTTGCTTGGCTAATATGGCAGATTTAAATTATTTGGCTAGAATGGGGTTGGTAGAGCGCTCACGGCCCTTTTAGCGACCGCGAACTTGGACGTTGTCCCGCGACTTGATCGCGAATGGACGTCGCCTGAGCGACGCGTTTCTCAGCGACCGCGAAATCGGGCGTCGTCCCGCGGCTTGATCGCGGGATCCACATAAACAAATCGGAAAAATTC
>CAZTPH010000018.1:4513-14980 GCA_964614705.1 uncultured Coxiellaceae bacterium | reverse complement strand
GATAGATATTTTCTTTTGAAAATTTTTTCGAGACAGTGGTAACCCCCACGGTGAGAAAAAATTTTCAAAAAAAGTGGCTAGATACAATATATTAATCAATCGTAGCAGGGTTTAACTGCTTTTTTTAGGTTTAAAGTGATTGTGATTGGTCGCAGGTCTGGCAGAAGACACAACATTAGTATAAGAGGCTACTGAAAACTAAAAAACAAGCTTAAAATAATCGTTATAGAGCACCGCTACCTAGAGTGGTTACGTTTTTAGGCACCCGCGGGCCAGGGATGGCAAGGAGCAGAAAGGCAGGAAGCCTGTTGCCGTTAAAACGTAAACACTATAAGTAAAGTGCTTTCTAAAAATTTGATTCGGGTTTCAGCAAACTCTATAAGCGTATCGAGGATAAAATGAACTGCTCTAAATCGCATAAAAATCTTGTCACATGATTAGAGCAATGGTAGCTTAGTTCGCCTAATGACTAAACAAAGCAACATCAGAAATTTTTGTATCATCGCCCATATCGACCATGGCAAGTCGACGCTTGCCGATCGACTCATTCAAACTTGCGGGGGCTTATCTTCACGCGAGATGCAAAACCAAGTATTAGACAGTATGGATATAGAGCGGGAGCGCGGAATTACCATTAAAGCTCAAAGCGTAGCCCTAAAATACCAGGCTAAAAATGGCGAAGAATATGAGTTAAACTTTATTGACACTCCGGGACATGTCGACTTTTCCTATGAGGTATCAAGATCCCTAGCTGCTTGTGAAGGGGCTATTTTACTAGTTGACGCTGCTCAAGGAGTAGAGGCTCAGACGGTAGCAGTTTGTTATCTGGCGGTTGAACAAGGCCTTGAAATAATCCCAGTATTAAACAAAATCGACCTTCCACAAGCTGATCCAGACAAAGTAATCAAAGAGATTGAAGAGATCATCGGAATTACCGCGGTAGATGCACTAAAAATTAGCGCTAAAAACTCCATTGGAATAAATGAGTTGCTTGAAATGATAGTAAAGCGCGTTCCGCCGCCTAAAGGAGATGAGTTAAAACCACTCCAAGCTTTGATCGTTGATTCTTGGTTTGATAACTACCTTGGAGTTGTATCTTTGGTGAGAGTATTTAACGGAGAAATAAAAACCGGCGATAGAATACGAGTTATGTCGACTGGCAAAGATTACAATATAGACATTGTAGGCAATTTCACTCCCAAGCGCCAAGTAACAAATATTTTATCAACCGGCGAGGTAGGCTATGTAGTTGCCAATATCAAAGATATCTTTGGTGCGCCTGTAGGCGATACTTTAACTCATACTAATGATATAGCTCTGACACAACTTGCAGGCTTTAAGCAAGCAAAACCACAAGTCTATGCTGGAATCTACCCCGTAAATGCTGATGACTTTGAAAAATTTCGTGAAGCTTTAGCAAAACTACGGCTTAATGACGCATCTTTATTTTACGAACCAGAAACCTCTGAAGCACTGGGTTTTGGATTTAGATGCGGCTTTCTTGGCATGTTACACCTAGAAATTATTCAAGAGCGGCTTAAACGTGAATATGATCTAAATTTGGTAGTATCAGCGCCGACGGTAGTATATGAAGTAGTAACGCAAAGTGGCGAAATATTGCCCGTGTCCAACCCAGCTAGATTGCCAGACCCAGGAAAAATCCAAGAATTAAGAGAGCCGCTGGCTCGTACCAATATTTTAACTCCCAAAGAATATCTAGGCGATATTATGAAGTTATGTATGGAGCGGCGCGGCACTCAAATTAACATGAACTTTATTGGCAACCAAGTTTCACTGAGCTATTTTTTACCCATGAACGAAATTATTCTCGACTTTTTTGATCGCTTAAAATCAATTAGCAGAGGGTATGCCTCTTTAGATTATGGCTTTGATCATTTTGAGCCATCTGATTTGGTAAAACTTGATATTTTAATCAATAATGAAAAAATTGATGCTTTTGCCTCGATTGTTCATCGCGATAAATCTTATGACAAGGGACGCAAATTGGTTGAAGCAATGAAAGAACTGATTCCGCGTCAGATGTTTGAAGTTGCTATTCAAGCGGCAATTGGATCGCGCATTATTACTCGTCAAACTGTCAAAGCCTTGCGTAAAAATGTGTTAGCTAAATGCTACGGTGGTGATATCTCTAGAAAACGTAAATTACTCGAGAAACAAAAAGAGGGTAAAAAGAAGATGAAGCGATTTGGTAAAATCGATATTCCCCAGGAAGCTTTCGTGTCGATCTTAAAGGTTGGGTATTAACCAAGACAATTAAAACTATTTACCCGGCATTTATTAATGTTTTGGTCATTTTTGTCGTACAATTCCTTTGATTTTTTGTTTTTTTGGCGTATTACGATTAACAATTAAACTATTAAAGATAGACAACATCAAGATTTGCATGACAAGGGAATAAAAGAATTTTTCACCTAGCTTAGTGACTGCTAGATATGCCGACACTGAATTAATTAGCAGCGTTTAACACAAAACCGCTTGCGCTCCACAAGCGGCTCATGGCGTTTATCTTCAGTTAAACTTAACTACAATCGCTAACATCAACTGTAATAGTAGGTTCAGCAGATGCTGATGGAACATAACTGTAAGTAACACTACAGCTAGCCGGAGTTGCAGCACCTTTATGCTTATATACTACATTATTCTCAGTAATAACTTTCTCAAAGTCACCATTAGTCTCAATAATACCCGATGTACTCATTGCACTTTCTATGGTGCCAATAGTATAAGGACCAGATCCTGTGCTAGCACTAGGATACCCAAAATAAACCAAAATATCACTGCGATCAAGATGAACCGTTGCACTCTCCTTCTTAGCTTGCTTTTGGACAACTGCTGCACTGTACACCACATTAACTGCAGACCTCATTGCTCCAGAAAGCCCTTTTACCACAGACTCCCTAGCGTCTTTATCTACATTAATAAACTTCGGTATCGCAAAGGCCGCCAAAATACCCAGAATCGCTATAACAATAATTAACTCAACTAAAGTAAAACCACGTAACTTATTCATTTTAAAACCTCCATTTTTATTATTAAAAAAATTAAATTAACCGCAGTCTGACAGGTCGTTAGTTATTGATGGATAACTATTAATCCCGCGATCAAATGTATAGGTTACACTACACTTAGTACTGTCCTTAGCACCCTTATGCTTAAAGGTAAGAGAAGTACTACTAGCACCAACTGGATCATCAACTATCTCAAAATCTAATAGATCATCGTTGATAACCACAGTTATTCCTCCGTTTTTGGTAGCTAAAGCATAGCCATATGCTACATTAACATTACCTCTTCCGGTATCAACCACTGCACTAGGCGAAACAGCTTTTCCTTGGGCCACAGCAAGACCATGCACCATATCTGAAGCTGATTTAACAGATCCGGTGAAATTCTTCATCACTGAAGCTCTGGCTTCTTTATCCATACTGATAAATTTTGGTACCGCGTATACGGCTAGAATACCCAAGATAATTATTACTATGATTAACTCTACTAAAGTGAACCCTTGTTTATTTAACATCCACAAACCCTCCTAGTTGTTTAAATTTATATTCTGTTTATAAACCAACCCAGACTGGAACATTCTAGTATTTTTTACCTTAAAAAACAATTAATTTTTTGCTATAATGGCAACAGGATAGAGAAAAACTAATTAATTAACGAGCTTTACATGAACATAGAAACTTTATTAAAAGAGATGGTAATAAGAGGGGCATCTGACTTACACCTATCAAGCGGCATAAAACCTAAAATTAGGGTTGATAATGACCTAATCACCATTGAGAATGTAAATACAATAGACAATCAAGGTCTTATGGAGGCGCTAGAAAAAATCACCCCTGAAAAAAAGCAAGAAAACCTCAGGAACCGTTCTGACATTGACTTTAGTTTTGAGCGGGAAGATCTAAAATCACGTTTCAGAGCTAACATCTTCCACCAAGAAAGAGGCCTAAGCATTGCCATTCGTCATATTCCTCTACAGCCTCCTACGCTAACCCAACTACATTTACCAGCCATCTTTGAGAAATTATGCGCCATAAAACATGGCCTAATAGTTATCTCTGGGCCAACCGGCAGCGGTAAAAGCACAACTCTTGCTGCTATGATTGATCACATTAATAGCCACTTCTCTAAACACATTATAACTATCGAAGATCCCATCGAATATATCCATCAGTGTAAACAATCTCTAATCCAACAAAGAGAAATCAAAAAACACGCCAACAGTTTCAGTGATGCGCTACGCTCATCTCTACGCGAAGATCCCGATTATATCATGGTCGGCGAGATACGGGACCTTGAAACTATTCGCCTGGCACTTAATGCTGCTGAAACTGGTCATCTAGTACTTGCCTCACTACATACTAACTCTGCAGCTGAAAGTATCGATCGTATGGTAGATGTGTTTCCAACCTTTGAAAAATCACTAATTAGATCTATCGTCGCTAATTCATTACAAGCTGTTATCTCACAACGACTATTAAAAAAAATCGGGGGCGGCAGAGTAGCAGCTACTGAGGTAATGATCTGCACCTCAGCTATCCGTAGCTTAATTAGAGAAAATAAAGCTCACCAAATCTATTCGGCCATTCAAACCGGCAAATCAAATGGCATGTATACTCTTTCCCATAGCGTAAGAGAATTGATCAACAATCAATTGATTGATAATCACGAGCACATTCACCTACTGGATCAGTAGAGCTTGAATCAAGTTTAGACTCGCCACGGGGTATGAACCCCGTGGCTCGGTCAAGGGGAAGAGCGGTACCTCTTCCCCTTGACAATCCCCCATTGCTTTGTCACGCGGCAAGCCATTTAAACCTAAATCTGCGCCACTTTAATCAAGTCCCACATGGGGAAATATACTCCCAGCGCTAAAACCAGCACCACACCACCAAGAGCTGCTAGTAAAATGGGCTCAATGAGTTCATTTAGCCTTCTTAGATCATAATCTATATCTGCATCATAATAACGAGCAATCTCGTATAAAGTATCATCTAATTTTTGGCTTTCCTCACCAATCTCAATCATCTGAATCGCAATGGGGGTAAACAATTCACTTCCGGCGACTGCTCGAGAAAGGGTTTCGCCATGCTCTATATCACTACGCATTTTAATTAATTTAGCGCCAAAATAACTGTTATCCACGGTTCTGCTAGCTAAATCGAGTCCTTTAAGAATAGGAATACCAGATTTTAAAATTAAGCTAAAGGTCCAGGCAAACTGAGAGATAATTACTCGCCGCTGCAAGCTGCCAAAAACTGGTAAATATAATTTATACCTATCCCATAGGTATCTAACCCCTGGAATTTTAACTATTCGATTAAACAAAAAAATCATTATCACAAACAACCCAAGCAAGATAAACTTATATTTGACGATAAAATTGGACACTACAATGATCATTCTCGTCGCCCAAGGTAACTCTACATGATACTTGCTAAACATCTCGGCAAACTTAGGAATAACTAATATATTCATCACCAAAATGGCAGCGGTTGCTACTACGATTACCAGTAAAGGATAACGAATTGCGCTAATTAAACGATTATGATTCGCAATTGATGCCTTGATATGTCTACTTAAGTGCGCCAATGACTCACTGAGATTACCAGTATTTTCTCCGATTTCTACCATATGAATAACGATTTCGGAAAAAGCTTGAGGATGTTTTTTAAAAGCATTAGAAAGCGTCATTCCAGCAGCGATATCATTAGAGACCATAACTAAAACACTTCTTAGCTCCTTAACACTAGATGACTGAGATAATTTATTAAGCGCCCGAACTAGTGGCAAACCGGCGTCATTTAATGCAGCCAGCTGACGACATAAATTCATAATATGAAATGGCGCAATTTTCTTAGCCCCAAAATTAAGCCTCCTCCACTTATTCCAGCTGATCGGACTGCTATTAATTTCCAAAATATTCAATGGGGTAATATTATGCTCTTTAAGATAAGGTAAAATATCGTCTATCCTCTCAGCATCTAGCTTCCCTCTTACCACATTACCATCAGAATCTCGTCCTTCGTAAGAAAATATTCTAGCCATAGAACTTATTCTCCTGAAATACGCATCACTTCACTTAAAGTAATTATTTTCTGCCGCGCCATATCAAAAGCATTGCTAAGCAAAGGAGGGGATTTTCTTTGGGTAGTTGCTATTTCGACAAAACTATTGGTATCTTTTAATCTTAATGACTCTCTCATCTGATTATTTAACTCCAACATCTCAAACACCCCAACCATCCCTTTATAACCAGTAAAATTACAATATGCGCAACCAGCTCCGTGATTAAATGAGCTGTGCCTAAATGCATCTCCAAAAAAATTGGTAAAAAATATAGTTTCTTGTTCGTTTGGCTCATAATTAGTAGCACAAACTGGGCAGATCCGACGAGCTAAACGCTGAGCTATAATAACTCGTACCGTAGTAGCCACCAAGTAACTCTCTGCACCAATATCGATCAAGCGGATAGCGGTACTAATTGCATCATTAGTGTGTAAAGTAGCAAATACCAGATGTCCAGTAAGTGCGGCTCTTAGAGCAATTGATGCTGTTTCCTGATCCCGGATTTCACCAACCAAGATAATGTTTGGATCTTGACGAAGGACTGAACGAAGAATACGGGCAAATGTCAAGCCGATAGTAGAATTAACCTGGATTTGATTAGCACGATCTAGCGTATACTCTATCGGATCTTCAATAGTAACAATGTTTTTGGCCACATCATTGATCTCAGAAAGAGCTCCATAAAGAGTGGTGGTTTTTCCGCTGCCGGTTGGCCCAGTGACTAAAATGATCCCACTTGGCATTCTAATTGATCGACGGAAATCTGCTAACATCTCCTCTGGCATTCCAGAAGCGCCCAAGCTTAAAATTCTAGCTGATTTATTCAGCAAGCGCATTACTACCGACTCTCCATGTTGAATCGGCATAGTAGAAACACGTACATCTATTTTTTTATCATGAACTATAGCTCCAAACCTTCCATCTTGGGGAAGTCTCCTTTCAGCTATATTCAACCCCGACATCAATTTTAAACGCTGAGCAAGCGCTAAAGCAATATGCTCTTTGCCAACAATAGAGAGCACCTGCTCTTGCAACATCCCATCCACTCTAAGACGTATCCTTAAAATTCCCTCTGCTGGCTCAAGATGAATATCTGATGCGCCCACCTGAACTGCATCTTCAAGCAACGAATGGAGCAACTTAATAACGGCAGGTTCAGCACGTTTAATCGCTCGATCCTCAGCATTTGCCGGAGCGATTTGATTTAGCTCTAAAGCTAATTTGTCAGCAAAGTCAGTAATTTCGCTAGTTCTGCGGTAAAGCTGATCCAACTTGTGCCCTAGATCCTGCTCCCTAACTTCCACAATTTGTAGCGGTTTTTTTAAAATCCCATATAACTCGTCCACCGCGAAAATATCTGATGGATCTACCATTCCGATCAGATAGCCATCCCCTTCTTTATTCAACAAAATAGCTTTGAATCTTCTGGCATAAGCTTCTGGTAGTAATTTAGATAATTCCTCATCTAATAAATATTGATTAATATCGATGCTACGGATACCACCTTTGTTAACATCGGCAGTAGAATACTCTCTGTCCATA
Organism: uncultured Coxiellaceae bacterium; assembly: GCA_964614705.1. GTDB lineage: Bacteria > Pseudomonadota > Gammaproteobacteria > UBA9339 > UBA9339 > CAZTPH01. The sequence continues at coordinate 7,345 of CAZTPH010000018.1, read as the reverse complement.
AATAACCCCCCATCTTACTTGATCTTATCCAATAAAAATGATTTTAGCTCTGGCGGAACATGCGAAACCTTATATCCCATGACATAGGCTTCTTTTGCGCCATTTCCTTTGCCAGCCGCTTCAAGAGACAACCCAAGACCGAGCCACCATGCAGTCCTTTGTGGCTCAAGCTCAGTTAGTCTACTATACAACTTAGCTGCCAAAATAAAACTGCCTTGCTCACGATACAGCAAAGCCAAAATCGATAGGTATTCTACATCATTAGCAGCATTAAGAATATATTTTTCTAATAATTTAATAGCGTCAGTAGGAACGCCGGCTTTATTCAAACAACGAGCTTTTAATTTTATCAGCGGAATACAATCAGGGATTTTTTTTAAACCCATATCCAAAATTCCCTCTGCCTTAGCCCATTTACCATCTTTAATCAACAAAGTAGCTAAAACTACCCTAGCCTGCAGATGTTCAGGAAAATCGCCTAAAAATAGGTATAACTTTGAAATAGCTTCCTGATACTTACCGTCCGCTACTAGATTATCAATCTCTTGATACTGTTCAAACGCAACTTCGTCCCGATTTTTTGGCAACTCTAATTTCGACATTGAAATATTATTAAGCTGACTATTGGCAAATATAAACTGAACAGTGGGAACTTGTTGATCAAGCCATTTTGTTTCTTCCACTACCGTTCCTGGTAACAATAATAGCGTAATTTGCACTCCATGTTCGTTTTGCCTAGTATTTAACGAGGCAATAAAACTATTTTCTAAAGCAACAGGCAAGTTACCAGAAAGGGTAGCGGCATTTAAATTAATTACTAACTCTTGTTCAGCTACAAAATCACTACGATATACCGCCTTCTCACTTAAGATCAAACTTAAAATACTTTTCCCATCCCGCTGCTCTAACTGAATCTCTTGCAATTTGATCGGCGGCTTGGCTGGAATTTCTTTCGGTGTAACAACTACCTGTTTTTTGGATAATTCCGGCCTTAATATCTCTTGAAATATCTTGGGATAATAATGCAACAATAACACCATCCCTATCATGAATAACAAAAAACTATAGATAATTACTCTAGCAATCAAACCACTATTACTATGAATAGCTCTTGGCCTGATATTTGCGGTAATAATATTTTGAGCTCGATCTGCAGTAGTTTTTTTCTCTAGCTCAGCTAATACTTTATTAATCAAACTCATAGAATAATCATCTATCTAAAAATCAAATAACTGCCCAACCCCAAAATAGTAGTTAGCAGAGCGGAAATAATCGTGATTTTTGCCAAATATTTATACGAAATAACTCTCGAAATACTCCCAGTATCTGCTATAGCTGATTTAACTAAAAAACTACCAACCCTGCTCTTATTAAAGCCATATGCCATTAACAATGATTTATGAGCCAAAATATTAATCACCCTAGGAATTCCCTTGCTTGCTTTTAGCAACAACTTAACTGCCCGAGGAGAAAAAAGAGTATCATAACTATCGTGATAACCAGCAGCCGACAGACGAAAACAGATATATGACAAACCTTCACGATAATTACGTAAACTAGGCAATAGATAAGAAAATACAATTCTCTGATCTAACTGTCGCAGCTTCGTTCTGCGCAACCTTTTATCTAGTTCAGGTTGACCAAATAAAACTATTTGCAACAATTTATTAGTTTCAGTTTCTAAGTTACTAAGTAATCGCAAACCCTCTAAAACCCGATCAGACAAAGAATGCGCCTCATCTACAATAACCACCACCCTCTTGCCTTGCTTATATAACTCTATTAGATGATTATTGATTAAGGTTAAGAGCTTATGCTGACCAACATCATCAGCAAAACCTATCTCTAACTCATATGCCAAACTTTTTTGCAATTCAAAAACACTACTGGGAACATTATTAATATATGCTGTGACATATTCATCGCCTAAGGTATTAAGCAATCTGCGGCATAGCGTGGTTTTACCTGTGCCAACTTCACCAATAATCTTGATAAAACCCTCACCATTTTCCAACCCAACCATCACCACATTTAACGCATCTTTATAATGGGCAAGAGAACAGAAAAATCGCTGACTTGGTGCCAACGAAAAAGGAAACTCATTAAAACCAAAGTGTTTTAGGTACATATCAAATTCATCCGGTTAATGATTCTTTTTTTCTGGAACTACATTATAGCTAAAATTACCGCTCATTTGTCTGAAATTATGAGCTGCATCTTGCAGCTGTTTTTGCCAAGAATCTATACTCTCGCTAATAATTGGCCTAAGGAGAATTACTAGCTCATATTTTTCCGCAGCCTTCTTGCTATTCTTGAATAACCCACTAACCAAAGGTAATTTCTCCGTACCAGGAGTAGAGTTTTGTAAGCTTTGACCAGAACTTTGCATCAAACCTCCGATCACTATCACTTGGCCATTTTTGGCTCTGACAATGCTATCAGATTCCCTAACTTCGCTTTGAGCCAAAGGCAAATTTTGATCTTTGTTATTAACTGTTATCTTTCTAGGATCTTCTAGCACTTGGCTTACTATTGGATGAATATGAATAGTAACAAAATCATTTTCATCGATCTGCGGCGTAACATCCAAAGAGATTCCAGAAAAAAATGGAGTTAAAGTAATATCAGAGGTTACATTATCTTTATCATTGTTATTTGTGCTGTTAGTATTGGTACTAATATTGGTAACAAAAAAGCGATCCGTGCCTACCTTAATCACCGCCTTTTGGTTATTAATGGTAGCGATCCTTGGGCTAGATAAAACATTAACGTTACCCTGCGCATTTAACAGGTTAATCACTGTATTAAAAGCACCGCCATCACTAGCATTTA
>CAZTPH010000018.1:0-4503 GCA_964614705.1 uncultured Coxiellaceae bacterium | reverse complement strand
GTAAAACCTGAAATTAAATCGTTATTAAAAGTAGGATCATCCTTTCCACTACCACTATTGGCATACCCTTGAGTAAGCCCTAAGGCTCTCCAGTTTATTCCACTTTGAAATTGTGCGTTTAATCTGACCTCTAAAACTTTAGCCTCTATAACCACTTGACGATTAACTATACCCTGAATGCTGTCTAGATATTGAGCAAGGGCACGTAATTCATTAGGATACGCTTTAGCTATTATTACCCCAGACCTAGAGTTTACCACAATCGACCTTCCTTCTTGAGTACCAATTAAAGACTCCAAATTCTGTTTCAATAACTCCCAAAATTTAGAACTGGTAGAAGTACTTACCATACCACTTGGAATCGAGCCCGTTTGATTGGTACTACTAACTCCAGTAGAAGTTAAGGTGTTTTGTACCGTGTTAGTTATCTGACCAGAACCTAATGCCGTTTGAGAATGACCACTGCGATCAATGTCGATATAGTTAACATTAAAAATCCTTGTCTCTAGGCGCCGTGGAAAAATTTTATAACCATAGGAGGTAATTTCATATTCAAAACCATAAATATCTCTTACTGCATCCATCGCCTGTGGGATAGTAACCGAGCGCAAATCTAACGTGATGTTTCCTGCTACCGCTTGATCCACCGCCACATTATATTTACTGCCTTTAACTAAGCCCATAAAAAAATCTTTAGCAGGCACATTATTTACCACCACATCAAACTTAGTTTCTTGCGGGGCCACTTTGGCAGATTTTCTAGCATGAACAGGCAACTCAGCGCCAAAAGCAAGCGCGTCAGCAACTGGACGGGGCAAAGAGGCACTGCGATCCTTTGCCGCAGCTTGCTGGTTGGTAATAAAACTGTCCTGCAAAGCCTGATCAATGGCATCTCTACCATTGTGCTGTGGCTCAGTAATACTGCAGCCAGCAAGAAAAAATAAATTTGTCAAAAGCATGCAAACAAGAAACTTTATCTTCATGTGTAAAAGTTATCTATTTTATTTATCCGTAACTTCAGTTTTTACCTGAGAGTTATTGACATATACCGCCATCTCCTGTCCACGATCATCCTTTAACACCACTTTATCAACATCTATAGTCACAACAGTTAAATTGGCTACTCTGTCACCCTCTTTTAACACCACTCCACCTACCATCACTTTCGATGCATTAACATCACTAGCAAAAATGGCCTGGATTTCCAAACCACTATATTGCCTAGCGGTAAAATTACTATTAACAGGCCTAGTTGGATCTACTTGCTCACCAGCAAAATTTGCTGTACTAACAAAAAACCCGCCACAAACTATTACATTGATAATATATTTTTTTATCTTAACTATCCTTTTAACCATTTGCCAACATCCTCATATGTAAAGTCACCTCTGCCTCTGGATAATCTAGCACACGATAATCTACCTTATCCCAATGAATCTCAAAAGGCTGTTTTTCAAGATCCCCAAAAAATCCCATTACACTAGGGTAATTTCCCCTTAATCTTATCATAAAACCATCATAAATAGTACCCTTGCTTTTATTAACTAGATTTTCATCTGAGGAGCCATCTAGATCAATAAAAGTTAAATTATGATTAGCTGCAAGCAAATTGGTCAAAAACACTCTGGGGTCATGACTGGATAATGTAGTTTGACGTCCAGAGCTAACTAATTTTAATTGTAATTCTCTAGCAAGCTTTTGATGCTCTTCCTCAAGTTTTGGCAAACTCTTTCCTAGCTCGTCAAGCTTCTCTATCGTCAAGCTTGAATCTTCGCTCAACCTTTTAAAAAATGGACCATACCAAATCAAAAACACCGCGAGCAAAATAACTACAAAAACTGCAGCTCTTATCCCCACATGAGCCTGATCAAATTTCAAATAATATTGATTAAAATTCCGTTCCATAACCACCCTAACCTGTATCCTGATTAATTAAATCAGTAGCGATAGTAAAATCGATATATTGTGTTTCACTATTTTTTTCTATTTTCAATACATCAAATTTTTTATCCCTTAAATTATTCGATTTATTTAGAGCCAAAATCAGCGCTGGAATACCCGCGGCAATAACTGTATGCCCTTTAAGAGTAACACTACCATCTAGCCTGGAAATCACAATATCGGTTAACCATACCCCCGGAGGAACGGCCTTTGCTAAATCTTCAAAATCCCCATAAAAACCCTTGCTTTCAATTAAATTCTTGCTATTTACCTCGCTTGTTACCTCTAAACCAGATAGACTACTCAGCCTGGTTTTTTCATCCTGAATCTTAGCCGTCAAAGTTCCAACCTGCTCCTCAATTAAAGACAGCTTCTTTTTATCTGAATGGTAACCAATGGCAGAAAAAATATACACAGCAATCAACATCCCCATCCATACTCCTACAACTTGTAGTAACAATCTACTATTTAATACTGCAACTTGCGTAAGAGTAATCTCTTCTAACAAATTTATATTTTGGGCCATTACCTTCCACCTCCAATCTTGCGCAATACTCCGCCTATAGCCGCATGTAAACGATGCTCATGTTCTTTGGCACATGCTACTTTAAAGTTTATTGCCCCTTGACTACTAAGATGAAAGTAACTTGCCTGAAGACCTAATCCGTCGTTGATATTTTTAATTAGTCCCATACCTAAAACTTTGTTGCTAACAACCGAGAGGTTATTAGCAACTTCTAATTTGAGTTCACCCTTGCAATACTCAAAAGATCTTTTTAATTCTAAAATTAAATCGTCATAATCTTCACTTCCTAACTTACTAGACACAATAGGAAATCGACGAACGAAATAGATATTTCTATCTTTGATCAAGCTGATCACACAACTATTATCTGATACATCTAGTATACCGAAAACATCATCAGAACCTGGGGTTTTCGTCTCTATCATTAACAAATTACGTAGAGCAAACTCACGGATATCAATGGCAGTAAGATGTAAACCACACTCTTGAATAATAGTTGCCACCTCTTCTAACCTGCTGCTTTGCGATGCCACCATATAGATCTTCTTTGGCACGCTTCCACTTAACTCTTGATAAAAAACATCAATAGCCACATCATCTAAAGGATAATCGATAATATCCTTAATCTGCCAACGAGCAGCTTTTTTATATTCAGAGCGCGGAACATTGGGGGTGTTAATTAAAGTAAGTCTATAGTAACTCGGATGCAATACCCAATTACAAGCAGCGCCTTTTAAATCGCCCGCTAAAACCGCCCGATAAAGATATTGTTTTAATTGCTCAAAATTTCTTCCGGTGCTATTTTGATAGGGAAAAAACTCGGCGCTAGAGATCTCAAGAGACTCGAGGTTAGATGAAACCGCTAAAGACAAACCATCAGGCCTGATTTCAATCGAGCATTGTTTATTATTTGCACTATTAAACCAACCCAAAGCAATCTCCCTTGCGTTCCTGATGCGGCCATTCTAGCGTGTTTTTTACCCAAAATCAAAATGTTTAAGCACTCTTACCTTACAAATCAAACCCAATCAGAGTTACATTACTAACCAACTTGATGCTTGATCTTTAGTAAAAAATCGCTGTAATTACTAGTCAGCACAATCAGGGTCACCTTATTTAAATTTAGGATCAATTAATAAGCGACGATCAAGTATATTAAATTAGCATATTTTGCTCTTATTGTTTGTGGGTCGCCGTAAATATGTCCTTATAGGCTCGCATTAGACATCCTGTCTCATAGCGCCCACAAACAATAAGAGCAAAATATGCCTGATTATCGCTCATTAATGGATCCTAAATTTAAATGAGGCGGTCCTGTAAGCATAACCAAACCCTATTGCAAAATGTTAGGTTACAAGATAACATTCCGAAACATTAAGGGAGAATCACTATGATGTTAGAAAAACTATTCTCGGCACTGCCAGAAACTCAGCAAGAGCTAAAACAAAACTTTCAAACACTAGTGACCGAGTGCGAAAACTGCGGACTATCGCCAGCACAACTCTATGGCGTTATGTTATCATCGTCTTATGCTACTAAAAACCAACAAGTGTTTAACTACATTCAAGAGGAAGCCAAAGATACATTTAGCCAAGAAACAACCTCATTAATAAAATCTATCGTAACAGCTATCTCCATCAGTAATTTTTACTATCGATTTGTTGAGCTTGCGCATGACAATGAGCTTTCTTCTTTGCCAATGGGATTAGCAACAAGATTTTTACAAGCCCCCGGAATAAATCGCTTAGATTTTGCTTTATATGCACTAGCCACATCTATTATTAACGGATCAGGACATTGCATTAAAGAGCATTTTACTCACCTTATTCAATATGGCCTAAGTAAAACAGCTATTCAACTAGCAGCAAAAATCACGGCCTTGATAAACTCAATATCCCTGGTGTTAACAGTTGAAAACCAAACCTAAAAAAATGGTAAAAATTATATGCAAACATTAAACAAAAATTACTTAAATGAAGACGATCTTCCTCTGTCTCGTGAGGAGATAGGCAAACAATTTATCGAGCGCTATACGG
>CAZTPH010000017.1:0-15009 GCA_964614705.1 uncultured Coxiellaceae bacterium | reverse complement strand
CTACAATTTTATAAAACGGTCTTTTATTTGCACCACCACGAGACAAACGTATTACTACCATAAATATTGCTCACACATAAAATAATTAGTCGGGCGATTGTACGTGAAAAAAAATGGTTTGAAAAGGGTATAAAAATTAAAATTTGTAAAGTTAAAAACTATTTGAAATTCAATTGGTTTTAGTAAAGAATGACAAAATTTTACCGTTAAATATAAATTCTATGCCAAAAAATATAATAAATACAACATGTTATATTATGCTGTGGGCGTTAAGTACGCCAATTTTTGCATCAACCACCAACATCCAACACAAAATTGATCAGCTAACAAAAAAATATAATTTGGATAACAACATAGGGATACTAGCAATATCTCCAAACCACCACCAAGTTATCTATCAAAAAAATCCCCATAAACTACTGGTGCCTGCTAGTTCACTAAAAATTATCCCGGCGGTAGCAGCATTATCTTTCCTTGGTACAGACTACCAATTTAAAACTCAAATACTAGCCAAAAACAACCTGGTTACTAATGGAACAATAAACAGCGATCTATTCCTCCATTTCAGCGGAGACCCATCATTAACCCGTCAAAACATTAATGATTTAATCCACCAATTATCAATTTTGGGAATCACCAAAATAAATGGCAATTTCTATATCGATGACTCAGAGTTTGATGAACACTATTTAGGCCGCGGCTGGAAACAAGAAGATTTAGCTTATTGCTACTCGGCACCGATCGGAGCAATCATGGTAGACCGCAATTGCCTATCACTAAAAATCAATCCCTCAAATATCGGCAAAAAGGCTATGATAGCCGATAAACAACCGGTATCTATCTTTAATGAAATCTACTCAAAAAGCCCCAAAAGCCGCGGTAATTGTGTCATTAAACTTGGCTCGTCTGACAACAATGACTACTATTTATCGGGATGCGTAAAAAGCAATAATTCGCCAGTATATATCTCAACCACCATTAGAAACCCAAGACTATTCGCCAAAAATATTCTAGCCACCCAATTAGCTAATGAATCAATAACTATAACTGGAGCAATAGATTATAAATCAGCTGAAGCCTCAACTGCGCAAGTTACGCTAGCTGAGCATCTATCCGAACCACTAACTGAATTAATAAAACCAATTTTAAAAAAATCAAATAACACCGTAGCTGACGCCTTGTATAAAAAATTAGGCGCAGTTCTATTTAAAAAAACAGCTTCGTGGGATGACGGTTTTAAAGCAATAAAATCTATTTTTGGTAAGGATCGTAATATATCTTTTGATCGGACCTATATCTACGATGGCTCGGGCTTGTCTGGCTATAATCTAGTAACCCCAACTCTATTAGTATCGGTATTAAACTATGCCTATCATCAACCAAAAATCAAAGATGCATTGATTGATGCACTACCTCATGCTGGAAAAGATGGCACTCTAAAACATCGGATGAAAAAGCTTAAAGATCGGATATTCGCTAAAACTGGTACAATAGAAAATGTCTCTTCACTTGCTGGTTATATCCAAACCAAACGTAAAAACACCATAATTTTTGCCATTATCATTAACAATCCATCAGGAAAATCGAAAAAACATCAAAATCTGCAAAATGAGATCTGTGATGTTTTGGCGAGAAATTATTAGATTTTCTTATCAACATGCAACCGCATAAAAGCTCGTTCGAAATCTCCCTTAATCAATTCAGGCAAACTGTCAGCAGCCAAACTAATAGCATCTTCAATCTTTTGTGATTCATCTTTGGTGGGAGCATTTAATACATAACTAGTCATTCCGTCTTTATTGATGGGTTTACCTATACCAATCCTTAGCCGCCAAAAATCTCCGCCACCCAATAAATCAATAATATTTTGTAATCCATTATGACCATTAGCACCTCCATCACACTTCAATCTGACTTGGCAAGGCAAAAAGTCCAATTCATCATGAGCTACCAAAATTTCTGCCGCCATAATTTTATAAAATTTGACTGCTTTGGCCACAGCCTCCCCGCTTAGATTCATAAATGTTTGAGGCTTAAGCAATGTAACTTTACTACCATCAAGAAAAAAATCACCTAATAGAGAATTAAATTTGGACTCAAACTTAAGATCAACTTGATATTTCTTTGCCAAAAAATCCACCAACCAAAACCCAATATTATGTCTAGTCTTGGCATACTGCTGGCCTGGATTACCCAGGCCAACAATCAATTTTATTCCACCGCTCAAAATCTTAGACTCCACTATTTGCCTTTTTTATCGGCACCAGCTTTCTCAGATTTCTCACCTTTATCCGCCTCGCCTTCAGCGGCCTGAGCATTTTCCTTACCAACAACTGGAACCTCAGCAGACACAGGTGCAACAGTTTCTTCAACAGCAGCTCTTGGAACATAGATGGTAGCAACTGCCTTATCCTCGCCATGAGCCAAAGCTACTATTTCAATATCACTAGCCAATTGTAAATCAGACAAGTGAACAGTTTGATTTAATTCTAATTTAGAAAGATCGATCTCAATAAATTCAGGCAAATCTTTTGGCAAACATCTTACTTCAACATCTGACATTAAATGTGACACCAAACCACCGTCAACCTTCACTCCAGGTGCAATCTCAGCCCCAGAAAAATGTAATGGAATACGCATTACTAGCTTTTCTTTATCGCTAATGCGCTGTAGATCCAGGTGTAAAATAGTTGGCTTAAAAGGATGGCGTTGTAGATCCCTTAAAACCACTTTTTCTTTATTTCCATTTACATCCAAATCAAGAATATTGGTATAAAAAGCCTCATTAACTAACAGTTGTTTAAGCTGATTATGATCCACCGCAATATTTTCCGGATTCTTACCAGCACCATAAACAATTCCAGGAACTTTGCTAGCGCGACGTAGGCGGCGGCTCGCACCCTTCCCCATATCATCACGCGATACTGCATTAATCGTAAAATTTTGTTTCATTTTTATCTCCAAAGTAAATAACCAACTGCCCTCGCGACCAAGGACAGTACTTAAAAAACTTAAAGTGGGCGGATTCTACACTCATTTTAAATAAAAATCACCAAATTTACCGCGATTATATAATCCTACCTGGAAAAAATGATCCTAGGGTCACATCATTTAAATTTAATATATAAGCATAATTTGCCCTAAATCTAAATAAGGTGCCCCTGGGGAAAAATCACTAATACCTTGAATTAAAAAGTAATTGGATTAAAATTACCCCATAATTTAAGTCATTATATTAACAAAACTAAGGATAGCAAGATGATGAAAACTGCTGAAGAGTTAGCAAAAATTATTAAAAAAAACCCGATCTTTCTTAATCTGGATAATGAGATCATCCTTTCATTACTAGCAAACTGTAAAATTGTTACTTTAAAAAACAGTGAAATATTATTTTATCAGGGCGATAAACCAGACAGCGTCTACCTGGTGATTAGCGGAAAATTATCCGCCACCTTAGATAATACCAATAGCAAAAACCGTGACCTTAAATTAGGGTTAATCAAAGAAGGTGAAGTAGTAGGCGAGCTCGGGGTACTTTCTAACCAACCACGTTCACTTACAATTCGCGCCACTGAAGACTCCGAACTACTGTACATTCCAGCAGAAATATTTAAAAAATTATTCACCACCTACGCTTCAGTCTGCGCTGCAACCACTCTGCCCATCATCCAAAGATCAATCAGCACAATTAAACTTGCCGGCAAAAAATCTTTCGCCAAACATATGGCGGTTATACCGGCTGACAATAATTTACCCTTAGAAAATATATATGGTCAGCTACAAACGGAGCTAGAAAAATTCACTAAAATATGTATTTTTAACGAATTATATTTACCCTCAAGTAGCACTCAAATAACAGAACAAATAGAAACTGCTCAGCAAAAAAATGACCTTATAATTTACTTAACTAAATCTTATAATAGCCCACTAGCCATAAGAGCTTTAGATAGGCTAGATAAAACCTACATACTTGCCGGCAAAAACACTGGATTTTACCTTTATGAACTAATACTTAAAGAATTAACCTTGCTTCAATCGAAGAAAAAATTTATTTCTGAATTAATTTGGTTTGAAGATGAAAAAAGCAAACATACTATCGCTAGCTTCATCAACCTATCAACCTACAACCTATACCACAAAATAAAAAACAGTGATTCAGCATCTTATAGAAAACTGGCACGATTTATGGCCGGCAGGATAACTGCTCTAGTATTTAGCGGTGGAGGTGTAAGAAATTGGGCTTCAGTAGGAGCGATCAAAGCTATTAAAGAGTTAGGAATAAATATAGATATCGTAGGCGGAACCAGCTCTGGCTCCTTGGTGGGAGCTCTTTTTGCCATGGGGCTATCATATGAGGAAATACATAGTAGATTTAAAAAACTTATTAACGATTCACGTTCTACTATGTCATGGAAAAACTTGGGTTGGCCTTCGGTGTCTTTGCTAGACGGCAAAGATGTTACTAAAGCCCTCCACAAAAATTTTGGAGAACTACACATTGAGGACTTGCCCATACCCTTCTTTTGTACCTCCTGTAATCTAGCGCTGAACAAAGTTGTAATCCACAACTCTGGCAGTCTGTTTGAAAAGACCAGAGCCAGTATTTCAATCCCCGGGTTAGTTCCTCCCGTGGTAATTGACGGTCAAATGCACGTTGATGGCAGTATTCTAAAAGATCTGCCAGTAGATACCATGAAAAATATATTGTCATTTACTAAAAACAAAGTTATCGCCATCTTGATCTCTGCCACCATGGGCGCGATTGATCAAAAAAAATATTATTTTCCTTATAAACTATCTTGGTTTCAAGGCTTGCTACATAAGCTTGGCATTGGCAAAAAAAAATATATCTTTCCTGATCCAATTAATGATTATTTCATGCGCACAGTAGGTTTAGGAGGAAACTCTTCAGTTGCAGCCAACGCCATGTTAGCAGATATTCTAATTGAACTTGACCTCCAAACCTTTCCTTTACTTGAGGTAAATGATGAGCAGATAACCCAGCTTATCAATATAGGCTATGAGGTTACTTTAGCAAAACTCCGAGATAGCAAACAAGATATCTTAGAGTATCAATAAATCTCTCTGCGATATCCAATAGCTTCTTTTAGGTGAACATCTGCTATATTTTCAGCATAATCAAGATCTGCTACAGTACGTGCTATTTTAAGAATTTTATGATACGAACGCGCAGAAAGTTTTAATTTTTCCACCATATCTACTAAAAATATTTGATCATTAGCTTTAAGGTTGCAATATTTATCGATCTCTTTATTACCAAGCTCAAAATTCACCTTTCCTTGTCTGGCAAGCGCAAAACTTCTAGCAGCAACAACGCGCGCTCTAACTTCTTCGCTATTTTCTGAGCGGTCTCTGGCCGTCATCAAAATACCTCGCGGCAAAGAGTATAGCTGTATCCAAAGATCTATTCTGTCCAAAAATGGCCCAGAAAGTCTCGCACGATAACGTTTAATTTGATCGATAGTACAATTACAACGACCATTACTATCTCCAAAATACCCACATGGACAAGGATTCATCGCAACCACTAGTTGAAACTTAGCAGGAAACTTAGCTTGATGGGCAGCTCGAGATATAGTTATCTGCTTTGATTCAAGTGGCTCTCTTAGTGACTCTAGTACCGAGCGGTTAAATTCGAGTAATTCATCCAAAAATAAAACCCCATGATGAGCAAGAGAGATCTCTCCTGGCCTAGGGGGACTAGAACCACCAACTAAAGCTACACTTGATGCTGTATGATGAGGGGTACGAAAAGGACGCACTCCCCAAGATGCAAGAATATTTTTACCTGCAATGGAGTGAATAGCGGCGCTTTCCAATGTTTCATCATCACTCATCTTAGGTAAAATTGTAATCAGACGATTGGCAATCATTGTTTTGCCAACCCCTGGAGGACCGATCATAAATAAACTATGGCCACCAGCTGCGGCAACCTCTAATGCACGCTTAGCTTGGATCTGACCATATACATCGCTTACATCTAAGTTATCTTTTTCTTTGATGACAATTTCCCTTGGCTCTACCTGATCCAACAGTTTAGACCCAACCAAATGAGCGGCAATATCCAAAAGATGTTGTGGAGCTAAAATTTTTAAATCCTTAACTAAAGCAGCTTCACTCGCATTATCCATAGACAGCACTAAAGTACGTCCTGCTTTTTTGGTGGCTAGCGCAAAAGGTAAAATACCATTAAATTTACGTAATTTGCCACAGAGAGCTAATTCACCAGCAAACTCGTATTGATTCAGATCTTTAGCCACAAGCTGCTCTGAAGCAATTAAAATCCCCAAAGCAATTGGCAAATCAAATCTACCCCCATCTTTCTTGGGCAAATCGGCAGGAGCAAGGTTGATCGTAATCCTTTTGGCGGGAAATTCAAAACCAGAATTAATAATAGCGCTCCTAACTCGGTCTTTACTCTCTTTTACTGCGGCTTCTGGTAAACCAACTATTGATAAGGATGGTATTCCATAAGATAAATGCACCTCTACCACCACTAGTGGAGCATCAATCCCTAAACTGGCACGACTATGAATAACGGCAACCTTCATAAGCTGATCATATTGAATAAAAAATAAAATCTCACTACTGGGATTTTCACGAACTTAAAAAATGAGGTATAATGAAATCAAAAGCCACTTATCATTAGGAAAAATGAGTGAACCGACTATAACAGTTGAAAAATATGGACATGCCACAATTGAAATACCACCATTTGATGCAGTCGCAATTCTTCCGGACTTTGTAGTAGGCAGCTAGAATTTACTTGCAAAACTAAAAAATCCCGGCATTAGTTAAAATGGGAAAAATGGTAAATACAACTCCAAAAACAACAATTATTGTATAACAAACTTTTCCACAAGAACAATGAACCTGATTTAAGCTAACTGATGAATGTAAATTATTCGAGCACTGATGACGCAACCTTTTAAGTATTATAGGCGGTAAAATTAGAAAAAGGATAGCTACGAATACCCCAGAGTAACTAAAAGACTTTAAGAAGTTATCTGGATAAAAGATATTTACCAATAAAGGTGGTAAAAAAGTGGCTAGTGCAGTTTGAAATCTGCCAAAACGATCATTTGCTCTTTTAAGTCCATCCGCTAAAAAATCAAACAACCCCAAAGATACCCCAAGAAATGCTGTGGTCATAGAGATGTTAGCAAACCCGTAAACACTAAAACGCACCCAATTACTATTGACAATTGCTGTAAGAATCCTAGTTAATTCTCCCGGGCTATTGCCTATTACATTAAACCCATTTTCACCATTTAAGGGAATAATCGACAAGATTGGGGCCAACCAAAACAGATAAATAACCAAAGAAATAGTGGTGCCGATGATGACGATCCATCTAATGGATTTTGGTCGATCACCAACATACATTCTGATACTAGGAATAACAAAATGGTAATTAAACAGGCATAAAATTATTGGTGACGCTTTAATAACACCTTGGGTTTTCTGCCAACTAAAACCGCTGAAAATATGTTGGCTATCAATATAAACAGAAATTAATGCTAGACTAGAAAGCAACAACACCCCCTTAATAAAAATCAAAAAACGGTTAAAATGATCGGTAGCTTTAGTACTCCAAAAAACCACCCCACCCATAACTATGGTGAATACAATCGTAACCATCCATCTGGAAATTTGCAGATTAGGCATAGCTTTTAGCAAGCCAAAAATAAGATCTGGACCACCAGAGATATAAGCAGTCAGAGTAGTATAAAGCAAAAGTAAATATGAAACCCAGGTAACAATCCGACCGAACGGACCTAGAGTTTTTTCTGCCATCGAATTAAAACTACAAGCGTGCGCAGGCAACATCAAGCTTGCCTCAGCAACCATTAAACCAGTAATAGTAAGCAACAACCAAAGTAATAACATTACAACTAAAGTAGCAGCAAAACCAGCGCCGGCACTAACTATGGGCAAGCCTAAGATACCTGCTCCTATAGCGCTACCAACCACCATCATTACACAACCAATAAACTTGCCAATGTTCATTATTAAAAAACCTCATAAAGGAGTAAAGTATAATAAAAATTAACCTTTTCCTAATGTAACCTAGGAATATATGTTAATGGTGTAAAGATCTTTAAGATATTTAACATATACTATCCCCATTAATTACCTAAATATCTAAAACATGGACGCTATCATAAACAACAGACTAACATCATCTGTTATTCATCTAATTTAATTGTAACAAAGGATTATTAAGCTAATATTAAGAAACTTGACTATTTTGGCTAACACTCTAAATAGGAAGCATCTATTCCTATATATATTATGGTCATCACTTGGACAAAATAATTATTGATCACAAAGTATCTAATGTAATCTTAAAAATATAGCATGACTTTATAGATGAGCCAAATCTAACATAACCTTTTGTTTTTGCTGCAATTTTTATAACATCTACGAACTTTTTTAGCTGTTAAATGTTATAAACACCAAACCAGCCATCACACAACTTTTCAAATCGTGAGATTTAACTATTTTTTAATCACCAATATAGTAAATTTCACATTTGTATTCTGGATATCCTAACCAGATACAGCTATTTTTACACGATGATTCATCAGGAACAGCTCCAACAACTTTGATACTTTTCTTTCTATCTGTAAAAACCGGGATTGCCACATCTTTATCCTCGTAACCTTTAGAGCCACCAACCCATGTGTTAACTGTAACTGTTGTGAATGTTATAGGTACATCTCTGCATGTACAATTGCATAGCCTTACTATTAATATCAACAAAAATATTTGATAACTTGTACTACATATTAGCAAATTTATTAGTTTTTAATGGTAGATAAAACCCAATTATTTATCTACCTCACCTATATCCTCATTCCATAAAGTTGGGCATGCGGCGATAAATTCTTCCATTAACTTTACACATGCTTGATTATCCAAAACTGTGATTTTTACCCCACGCAAACGCAGATAATCTTCATTTCCCATATAGGTCTTATTTTCTCCAATTACCACATGCGGTATTTTGTACAGTAATACAGCACCAGAACACATATCACACGGACTAAGAGTGGTATACAAAGTTGCTTTCTGATAATCCCTAGGCGTCAAACGACCAGCATTTTCTAAACAATCCATTTCAGCATGCAAGATAGCACTACCTTTTTGCACTCTGCGATTATGACCACGTCCAACAATTTTGCCATCAATTACCATAACAGAACCAATAGGAATACCACCCGTATCTTTACCCTTTTGTGCCTCTGCTATCGCTTCTTTGATAAAAATATCATGCATAATTATTCCCCCCATAAATTGGCTAGATAAAAAAGCATTATAATAACCTAGCTAAAACTTGCCAACAAAATCTAATGCGCCTCATTCCAATTATTACCTGAACCCACATCTACCACCATGGGAATACTTAAATTAACTATATCTTCCATCCGCTTGGTTATCTCAGCTATAGCAAGACTAACCACTCCTTCTGCTACCTCAAACACCAATTCATCATGAACTTGCATAATCATAACTGCGTCTATCTGAGATTTTTTAATCCAACTATCGATATTAATCATCGCAAGCTTAATGATATCAGCAGCACTTCCTTGAATCGGAGCATTGATAGCAGCCCGCTCGGCCGCTTGTCTCCTCGGAAAATTCTTGGATCTAATTTCGCTGGTATAAACTCTTCTACCAAAGATAGATTCCACAAATCCATGGTCATAAGCAGATCTTTTCATCTCATCCATATAACGCTTAACCCCGGGATAACGCTCAAAATAAAGATCGATATATCGCTTAGCATCACTATTTGACATACCTATTCTTTTAGCCAAACCAAATGCAGACATGCCATAAATTAAACCAAAATTAATAGTCTTCGCGTCTCTACGATTATTGTCGGTAACCTGATTTTGATCAATTCCAAAAATCTCAGAGGCTACCATCCGATGAATATCAGCCCCCTCACGAAAAGCCTGAACTAAATTTTTATCCCCTGAAAGATGCGCCATAATCCGTAGCTCAATTTGAGAATAATCGGCGGAAATTATCTTATAGCCATCACGCGCTATAAAGGATGTTCTAATTTTACGCCCTTCCTCTGTTCTAATGGGAATATTTTGTAGGTTCGGGTTGGTAGAAGACAGACGCCCCGTAGTAGTAACCGCCTGATTGTATGAAGTATGCACTCTGCCTGTCTTGGAATTAACCTGTTTTGGCAGAGAGTCGGTATAAGTAGATTTTAATTTAGCTAAACTACGATATTCCAAAATCAAACGTGGCAACTCATATTCATCAGCCAACTCTTGCAAAACCGCTTCTGCAGTAGAAGGCTGGCCAGTGGGAGTTTTTTGCAAAATAGGCAAAGAAAGCTTGGTATATAGAATCTCTTGTAACTGGAGCGGAGAATTAATATTAAACTCAGCACCAGATTTAAGATAGATACTTTGCTCAAGAGTATGCATTTTTTCACCTAGCTTCAAACTGTAATCAGTCAAAAATTTACTATCAATTTTAACCCCTGTTCGCTCCATTTTGGCCAACACTTGAATTAATGGCATCTCAATATTTTTATACAACCATTGGACTTTATCGTTTTTCGCCAGATCTTTCCAAAGTGCTTCGTGAAGCTGGAGCACAAGATCAGAATCAAAAGCGGCATAAGGCGCAGCTCTGTCAAGTGAGAGCAAGCTAAATGGAATCTGTTTTACCCCTTTGCCAACTAAATCTTCATAGGTGGTTATGGTTGTACCTAGGTAGCGTAGCGCTAAAGATTCTTTATCATGTTGATTATTTGAACTATTGGTAAGATAAGATTCTAACATCGTATCATAAAGCTCACCATTAATCTCAACATCATAATTGGATAAAACCCCAATATCATATTTTAGATTTTGACCCAATTTAGCTTGGCGTGGATCGCTAAATAGTGGACGTAATTCACTTAACACAAAATCTATATCAAGTTGGACTGGCGCACCTTCATAATTGTGCCCTAATGGAATGTAGCTAGAGGTACCAATCTCTGTAGCAAATGAGATCCCAACGAGTTCAGCATCAATTGGATCCAAGCTAGTAGTCTCGGTATCAAAAGCAAATCTTGTAGACGTCTTCAGCTCTTGTACAGCCGATAAAAAATCATCTTTGGTTAAAACAATCTGGTAATTGGTAGATTTTTGTTCTGCTTTATTATTACCTTTTAGTTTATTAATCCAGCTTTTAAACTCAAATCTGGTAAATAATTCTAACAATCTGTCAATATCTTGATTTTTAATTAAAAAATCTGGTACTGACAGATCCAATTTAAGATTATCTCTAATTGTCACTAACTCTCTTACTAACGGCAACCTAGCTACATCATCTTTTAAATTCTTACCTACTTTACCACCTATTTCATCCTGGTGTTTGATAATATTATCTAAAGATCCATATTCTTGCAGCCACTTAACAGCAGTTTTTGGGCCAACCCCACTAACCCCTGAAATATTATCAGAACTATCACCAACCAAGGTTAAATAATCAATAATCTGATCAGGTTTAACCCCAAATTTGGCAACCACTCCTGCCTCATCTAGCACGCTATTACTCATAGTATTAACTAAGGTAATATCCTGATTAACTAATTGAGCTAGATCCTTATCACCAGTAGATATAATTATTTTTAAATCCTTGCTGGCCGCCGCTTTTGCAATAGTACCAATAACATCATCAGCTTCAACCCCTTCCACCGTGACAAGCTCTATCCCCATCGCCTTAATAATCTCATAAATTGGCTCTATCTGCTTCCTTAGCTCCTCATCCATAGGAGGCCTATTGGCCTTATATTCTGGATAAAGCTCATGTCTAAAGTTTTTCCCCTTAGCATCAAATACAACAGCTATATAAATGGGGCTATAATCATCTAAGGTCTTCTGCAACATATTTACCACACCATAAATAGCCCCTGTGGGCTCACCTTTAGTATTAGTAAGGCTTGGCAAGGCGTGAAAAGCTCGATGCAGATATGATGAACCATCCACCAAAACTAAAGTTTTTTTATTTTTTTCCATAACTTAACTCACTATAGACAAAACCATTAATAAATTTTCTACCAAAAAATTGTCTTCTACCCTAAAAATTTAGTATTATGAAAACTTAAATAAATATATAGGGTTAATAAATATGCCAACAGTTTTAATTATCGCACTAATCTGTGCAGTCATCGCCATCTTATATGGCGCATTATCCAGCAGATGGATACTATCTCAACCTACTGGAACCGATCGTATGCAAGAGATCGCGCTCGCAATTCAACAGGGTGCATCGGCTTACTTAAGCAAACAGTATACCATAATTAGTATCGTTGGACTGATCTTATTTTTAACCATTGGCTTTATTCCGTCAATTGGATGGTCGACTGCCATAGCATTTGCTATTGGCGCTATTTTGTCGGGAGCTGCTGGTTATATTGGTATGAATATATCAGTAAGAACTAACGTTCGTACCACAGAAGCTGCTCGTAGCTCTGGCTTAAGCAAAGCTCTTAACATAGCGTTTCGCGGAGGAGCAGTAACAGGATTGTTAGTAGTAGGCCTTGGCCTGCTCGGAGTTGCTGGTTATTTTGCAATCATGCTTAATATCTATCAAGACAGATACTCACTGGTTAACATTATTAAACCGCTAATTGGGCTAGCTTTTGGTGGTTCATTAATCTCTATTTTTGCAAGGTTAGGCGGAGGAATTTTTACCAAAGGTGCTGATGTTGGAGCTGATTTGGTAGGTAAAGTAGAGGCAAACATTCCAGAAGATGACCCTCGTAATCCCGCGGTTATTGCCGATAATGTTGGCGATAACGTTGGCGACTGTGCTGGAATGGCAGCTGACCTATTTGAAACGTATGCAGTAACCATAATCGCAGCTATGCTGCTTGGTGCATTATCTTTCGGCAATGCAGCAATTGAGGCGGTCCTATACCCATTGCTGATAGGCAGTCTTTCAATTGTTGCCACCATAATTGGTAGCCTTTTTGTAAGAATCAAAGGTAAAAGAACCATTATGAATGCATTAATGCGAGGCTTGATAGTCGCTGAAATCATCGCTTTAGTTGCACTGTACCCATTAACTAATTGGATATTTGGCGATCTTAGCTACCAGTATCCGGCTTTGAATCCCGTTAATATCTTTGGCTCTGCGGTAGTTGGGCTCGTGCTTACTTACTTGATGGTATATATAACCAAATATTATACAGCCATGGAGCACTCGCCTGTACGCAGCATTGCCGAAGCATCGACGACAGGACATGCTACTAACATTATTGCTGGTATAGCAGTATCTTTTAAAGCTACAGGTTGGCCAGTCGTTGCGATCTCAGGTAGTATCTTGGCTGCTTACGGGTTAGCTGATCTTTATGGCATTGCAATTGCTGCTACCACTATGTTATCAATGACTGGAATTGTGGTCGCACTTGATGCTTATGGACCAATTACCGATAACGCTGGTGGTATTGCTGAAATGTCGCATCTACCCCATGAGGTACGTAAAATCACCGACGCCTTAGATGCAGTTGGTAACACAACTAAAGCAGTAACCAAAGGATACGCAATTGCCTCCGCTGGACTTGCTGCCTTAGTTTTATTTGCCGATTACACTCACGCTATCGAAGAAGCTACAGGGGTATCATTACAATTTGACCTATCAGATCACTTAGTAATCGTCGGTCTATTTTTAGGAGGCCTGATACCTTACTTGTTTAGCGCTATGGCGCTTGAGGCTGTAGGAAGGGCAGCGGCTTCGGTAGTAAAAGAGGTACGACATCAGTTTAAAACTATTGCCGGCCTAATGGAAGGAACCGCAAAACCTAATTATTCTCGGGCAGTAAATATGTTAACTACTGCTGCAATTAAAGAGATGATTATTCCATCACTTTTACCAGTATTAATCCCCATCTTTGTGGGAGTTTTCCTTGGACCAAAAGCTCTGGGAGGATTATTAATGGGTTCAATTGTCACAGGCTTATTTTTAGCTATCTCGATGACCACAGGCGGTGGAGCTTGGGATAATGCCAAAAAATTTATCGAAGATGGCAACCACCGCGGCAAAGGGAGTGACGCACATAAAGCTGCAGTAACTGGTGATACCGTAGGCGATCCATACAAAGACACTGCCGGCCCTGCAGTTAACCCATTGATTAAAATCATTAATATTGTTGCCTTATTGATTGTTCCATTGATTTGTTAAGGGCTCTTTTTAAATTTATTTCGCTCGGAACATAAGCTCCGAGCTCGGTCAGGAGGGAAGAAAAGGCATCTTTCCTCCATTGATTACCACTTATTGCTTTGTCATGTAGCAAACTGCCTAGAATAAATGCAAATACTAGAGTTTTTTTTCATAAAAAGGCTGCCGAAAATCGAATTAAGTTTATAGAAAATGCCTGGGTGACATAAATGAGATTATTGCATCATATTGAAAAAAATTTTTATGAATTACCCAAAAATCATTTCACATGGATAATCTTTAATAAAGTCGATATTTTCTTGCTTAAACCCTCCTGGAACATCCTTACTCATCCAAGCTGCATGTTTTTTATATTCTTGAACAACTTTATTTAAGCTGGCATTATTAAAACATTTTTGCATAACTCCAAAAACAATACCTGTCTTATGTTCTCCACCTAAACAATGAATTAAAACACTGCCTTCAAGACTTTCAATTTGACGAACAATCTCTGCCACCTTCTTAAAGGCTGATTTTTTACCTATGTTATTAGTATACTTATAATTTAAGTCATCGATTTGAATATATTGAGAATTTTCAGGAGTTGTAACAAGATGATAAAAATATTGTTTTTCTTTATCAATCCATGGTTTTGTGTTGTAACTGAGCGGACTTGATATATCAATAATATGTTTTATACCACATTTTTTGATCAGATCATATAAGCAAGGAATACTAGTCATAAGTATTGCCGAACGATAAACATTTTTGCTCCCAGATGGGAAATTAACCCTCGCTACACCAACA
>CAZTPH010000016.1:0-15249 GCA_964614705.1 uncultured Coxiellaceae bacterium | reverse complement strand
ATATGATGATAACAGAAATTATCAATATTGTTTTAGCTAATAATTTCATTTAGTTCTCTTTTTAAAGATTCCCTGATAGCTAATAATAACTGCAAATAGAGTAAAAGCTAACATTAAAGTACATAATGCATTTACCTCAGGTTTAACCCCTAGGCGAACCATTGCATAAATTTTTAATGGTAAAATGTCGAAGCTAGGTCCGCTAACAAAGTAACTGGTAATAATATCATCAAGCGATAGGGTAAAACTTAGCAACCATCCAGCTGCAATAGCAGGAAAAAGTAATGGGATGATGATTTTAGTGAAGATAGTAAAATCTCCAGCCCCGAGATCCATAGCAGCTTCAAAGATATGCCGATCTAATGTAGTAATTCTGCTATGTACGGTAATTGCTACAAAAGGTACACAAAGGGCGGTATGCGCCAGTAATAAAGTCCAAAATCCCAGCGGTATTTTAGTAAAACTGTAAAGTAGAAGTAACGATATCGAAGTTACTATTTCTGGAGTTAAGATTAAAACGAAGATCAATCCATGAATAATTTTTTTGCCAAAAAATCGATAGCGAAATAGCGAAACTGATATTAGGGTGCCAATTATAGTTGCAATAGTGGCCGCAAGTATTCCGAGTACCAATGAATGCCAGGTTACTTGTAAAAGAGCGGTATCTTGAAATAGATCGTGATACCATTTAAGGGTAAATCCATTCCAAACCATGGAACGTTTGGCGTTGTTAAAAGAAAATAAAACTACGATTGCGATAGGCAGATAAAGGAAAAGATAGATACAGGTTGCGTAGAAGTATTTGCTAAATTTATTCATAATAAATCTTCTCGATCGCTGGTCTTTGAGTTATGCCAGTAGACGGCAATAAATCCGATCATTAATATGGTTATTACTACGCTAATTGCAGTTCCCAGGGGCCAATTGTTGGCCGAAAGAAATTGATACTCAATCAAATTACCTAACAAGATATTTTTTGCTCCGCCAAGCAGTACGGGAATATAGAACATAGTCATTGCAGGTAAGAATACCAGTACACATCCGGCTATAATACCTGGCATGGTTAGGGGGATAATTATTTTGATGAAAGTGGTAAACCAGCTAGCGCCCAAATCTTTTGCTGCCTCTAAGTATTCTTGGTTAAGTTTTTCAATGCTAGTATAAAGGGGTAAAATCATAAAAGGTAGCAGGTCGTAAACACAGCCGATCAATACCGCTGTTTGGCTATAGAGAATTTGTAGTGGTTGATCGATGAACCCCAAAGCTAATAGTATAGAATTTAGAATTCCTTTGGTTTTTAAAATCGCCATAATGGCATAGGTGCGGATTAACGAGCTGGTCCAAAAGGGAATAATAACCAATAACAGCAGTAGCGAACGGTATTTGCTTTTGCTTCTTGAGATTATAAAAGCAAATGGATAACCTATGATTAAGCATAATAAAGTACAGCTAGTAGCTAGATATAGTGATTGAAGAAAGATGGTTATGTAGGCATGATTAAGTAGATCAGCATAGCTTTTAATAGTGGGAACAAATTTGACAATTGTGTTCTGATCTTGAGTAAGAATGCTGGTAATAAAGGTAAGAGCAATAGGTAGAATGGCAAAAATACCCATCCATAGCACGATGGAAGCAAGTGAAATGGTTTTGAAATAACTATTTTTTGTTTTCATCTGCTAAAATTACCTCCCAGCCTGGTATCCAATCTATCCACACTTTTTCAGTAGTATGATAGTCCAGTTTTTCGTCATCTTCATTAAAGAACTCTGCGGCTAAAATCTTTTTACCGCTGGCAAGACGAACAATTAAATCAACGGTAGAACCTTTGTAAATCACTTGTTCTACTATACCTGGAAGCATTTCGCTTTTTTCTTCCTCTTTTAGCTCTCCATCTCCCCAAACAGCGATATCTTCTGGTCTAATCATTAGATGGATAGCCTGATGCTCTTTAAAACCTTTTTTATTAATTGAGGTATAGCGTTTATTTTCAATTTCTAAGATTAGTTTATTTTCATTAGTCTCTAATACTTCGGTGCTGAAAATATTAGCTTCACCAATGAAGTCTGCTACGTATAAGTTTATTGGTTCTTCGTATACATCCTTCGGGGTACCAAGCTGCTCAATATAACCTTCATTCATAATTGCCACACGATCCGACATAGATAGCGCTTCTTCCTGGTCATGGGTAACAAAAATAAAGGTAATTCCAAGTCGGCGCTGCAACTGTTTGAGCTCGATTTGCATATTTTTACGTAAATTATAATCAAGCGCGCTTAAGGGTTCATCTAAGAGAAGTACAATCGGTTCATTAATAACTGCTCTTGCGATAGCTACCCGCTGTTGTTGTCCGCCGCTTAATTGACTAGGTTTACGATCAGCCAATTGATTTAGTTTTACCATGAGCAAAACTTCAGTAACTCGCTTTTTTATCTCATCTTCAGCAATTTTTTTGCAGCGTAAGCCAAATGCCACATTGTCATAGACGGTCATGTGGGGAAAGAGAGCATAGCTTTGAAAAACCATATTAAGATGGCGTTGTTCTGGCGGAAGATCCGTGACATCTCGGCCATCGATAAAAATCCGGCCTTGATCTGGTTTATCTAGCCCAGAAATTAATCTCAGTAAAGTGGTTTTGCCACAGCCTGATGGTCCAAGCAAGGTAAGAAACTCGCCGTTATCGATAGAGAGATTGGTATCATGTAGCGCTTGATAATCGCCGTATTTTTTGGATACACCAACCAGTTCGATGATCTTTTTAGTCATCTTTTTTACCAGTTATAAGGGTTAATTTTTTTGCTGATTATGGGAAAAATCTTCACCTTTGTCTAGCAGAATTTTGTAAAATTTTTGCTAGTAAAAATAGCAGCGATTTTTGACAAAACTTGTAGTTTATAATTTTGATTAAGGTTAGAATAACCGTTATTTTAATCTTATAAATTAGGTGTGAATATGCTACTACTTTCAAGCGATATAGGTGGCACTAATACTAGGATGCTGCTCACTGACTATAGCAGTAGTGCCGCTAAAGTGATTAAAAATATTAATTATACTAATAGCGAGTTTTCCAGCTTTGAAGATGTGGTTAGAGCATTTGTTAGCGATATTGACCAAAAGATAGCAGGAGCTTGTTTTGCCGCCTCCGGTCCGATTATTAACGACTCAGTGAAATTGGCTAACTTGCCGTGGATAATTACGGTAGCAAGGTTGCAGGCGGTTTTGGGTATTAATAGCGTAGCGTTAATCAATGATTTTGCTGCGATTGGTTATGGTCTTGAGACTTTAAAACCAGAAGAGATATTGATTTTGCAAGAAGGCAGGCCAAACTCCAGTGGCCTTAGGGCATATATTGGCGCTGGGACTGGTTTGGGGGTCGGTTTTGTTACCCATACTGGTAAGCATTGGCAAGTTCATCCCACTGAAGGTGGGCATATCGATTTTGCTCCAACTGATGATATTCAAATCGAACTGTTGAAATTTCTTTTAAAAACGAAAAAATATTCTCGAGTTTCTTATGAAAGAGTTTTATCCGGACCTGGTTTGGTGCATATCTATATTTTTGTTTGTGCGCAAGCTGGTAAAAACATTGATCTAGATGATAGCCAAGCAGCTACTATTACTAGACTTGCTTTAGAAGAGCAAGATCTATTTGCCAAAGAGGCCGTTGATATTTTTATTCGAATTTATGGAGCAGCTGTAGGTAACTTGGCTTTAACGACCTTGCCATTTGGTGGCCTTTATATAGTGGGAGGGATAGCGCCAAAATTATTAAATCTTATGAAAGGTGAAGATTTCATTAAGAATTTTGGTGCTAAGGGACGGAGTTCTGAATTACTAAAAGGTATACCGCTAGGTGTGGTTTTAGCCACTGATCTTGGTCTTAGGGGTGCGGCTATCTGTGCTAGACAGTTTTTATGATGTTAAGACTGGTTTTGGTATATGTGTTGATTATTAAGTAAAGATAGTGCTATATTTGCGTAGCTTTAATTAAGGTGATATATGGCAAAAGAAGAACCAATTGAGATGGAAGGAATAATTGTAGACACATTACCCAATACTACATTTAGAGTGAGGTTGGAAAATGGGCATACGATTATTGCTCATATTAGTGGTAAGATGCGTAAAAATTATATCAGATTGCTTACCGGTGATCGTGTAACCGTTGAGATTACTCCATATGATTTGACTAAAGGTAGAATCACTTATCGTTCGATTGATAGAAAAAGTGACGATAAGAATAAGGATAAGAGTAAGAAATAGTGGCTGCTTAGGTTTACATGTCTCGTCTAAGTCAAAAGTTTGTGATGGTTGGTATTTCAGGTGGTGTTGATTCAAGTGTTGCCGCATTGTTATTAAAAAACCAAGGTTATCATGTAGAAGCGCTCTTCATGCAAAATTGGCAAGAGCAGACTCAGAACGCTCAAGGCGGTTGTAATGCAGAGCAAGATTTTCAAGATGCACAGGCTGTTTGTGATATTTTAAAGATCAAGCTTCATCTAGTGAGTTTTGCGCATGAA
Source organism: uncultured Coxiellaceae bacterium (assembly GCA_964614705.1). Classification (GTDB taxonomy): domain Bacteria; phylum Pseudomonadota; class Gammaproteobacteria; order UBA9339; family UBA9339; genus CAZTPH01. Next base: position 10,735 of record CAZTPH010000016.1, on the reverse strand, counting down.
TATTGGCAGCGAGTGTTTCAGTATTTTCTTGATGAGTACGCAGCTTTTAGAACTCCTAATCCAGATGTTTTATGCAACAAGGAGATTAAGTTCCGTGCTTTTTTAGATTATGCTCATGAAATGGGGGCTGACCTAATCGCTACTGGTCATTATGCAAGAAAAGTAACTCTTGATCAAACCGAACACCTATATAAAGGTTTGGATGCTAATAAAGATCAAAGTTATTTTTTACATCTATTAAATCAAGAACAGTTAAAATCAACTATTTTTCCGCTAGGAAATTTACCCAAAGAACAGGTGCGCAAGATAGCCAAAGAAGCCCATTTTATTAATCATCAAAAGAAAGATAGTACGGGGATCTGTTTTATCGGAGAGCGTAAATTTAAAGAATTTTTGCAAGGTTATTTATTATCCAAGCCAGGCGAAATCATAACTCGAGAAGGCACAGTGATTGGTCATCATGATGGGTTAATCTATTATACTATTGGTCAACGTCAAGGACTAAAAGTGGGTGGGCAAAAAAATCTACTAGAAGCGCCTTGGTATGTGGCAGTAAAAGATATAACTAATAATCGTTTGGTTATTACTCAAGACAGAAATGATCCAGCGCTTTTTGCTAAAAAATTAATTTGCAGCAAAATTCATTGGATTTCAGGTTATGCGCCGCAATTGCCATTTAGTTGTACAGCTAAAATTCGCTATCGCCATCAAGATGAGCAGTGTACCATTGCTGCTCTTAACCCAGATAGTTTTTCGGTAGATTTTGTTAATCCTCAGTGGGCGATTACGCCAGGGCAATCAGTGGTTTTTTATCTTAATGAGGAGTGTTTGGGAGGAGCGATAATTGAGCGCCTTTCAGATATTTGATGAATATGAATAACAGTCAATTAACCCAAAAATCAAAGAGCTATTGGCCAGGCAATTTTGGTTTGGATCTTGGTTATAAACTTTCTCTGCATCAAAATCAGCCAAACTTAATTATTACTCCTGACCTGCTAAGTGCCGAAAAATTAAAAACTGAGTTGTTATTTTTTTTAGGAAAAGATATTCAGAATGATTCAATTTTGGTTTTCCCCGGCTGGGAGACATTACCGTACGATAGTTTTTCTCCTCATGAAGATATAATTTCTGAACGGATTTTAGCGTTATATCGTTTAGCCAATCATCAAGTAAAAATTGTTATTGCCGATGTAGCAACTATGTTATGCCGTTTGCCACCCAAAAGCTATATACTTAATAATAGCTTAGTGTTGTCTTTAGACGATGATTTGGATCTTACCTCTTTTAGGAGAGATCTTGAGGAGCGCGGTTATAGCTGTGTTACCAGTGTGGTTGAACATGGAGAGTTCAGTATCCGTGGTTCGATAATGGATATTTTTCCGACCGGTAGTGACCAGGCATATAGAATTGATCTTTTTGATACTCAAGTGGAGAGTATTAAAATTTTAGATGTAGATACTCAATTATCAATTAAAGATGTCAGTCGTATCGAGGTGTTGCCGGCGAAAGAATACCCTTTAAATCAAGATGGAATAACTCGGTTTATTGCTAACTGGAAACAAACTTTTGGCGAAAACTCTCAGGAAGCGGCGATCTATCAGAGTATTGCTGTTGGGCATTCTCATCCAGGAATTGAATATTATTTACCGCTGTTTTTTGCCAAGACTACCACGCTTTTTGATTATTTGCCGGCTAATACCCAGATATTTAGTTGTGATCTTATGCACAATATAGTGGCAGATTTTTGGGGAGAAGTAGATTTTCGTTATGAACAATTGCGCCATGATTTATCTCGGCCAATTTTAAATCCCCACGACATTTTTATTAATTTTGATGATTTATCGGCTAGGATCGGTAATTTTAATATTAATCCGTTTGATCAAACTGTACTTAAACAACTATTTTTTAAGACCGATAAACTATTAAATAATTTAGGTGAATTATCTAGCGCAAGGCGCAGATTGCAATTTCTGTACGATTTAACTTGTAATAAACAGCTTAAATTGCTGATGATTGCTCAGTCTAAAGGTTATCAGGCAGCATTAATAAAACAGCTAAATGATCTAAAGATATATCCAGCCATAGTTAACACTTGGCAAGAATTTATGGCTAATAGTTATCAGGTAGCTATTACCATTGCCGATGTTGAGCAAGCTTTGGATTTAGAGATTCTAGATTCACAATTAGAGTTTTTAGTAGTAACTGAAGCACAAATTTTTGGTGATAAGCTTTTACCAGCTTTTGATAAGAAAGAATCAAAGAAGACATTGGCGTCTATGGTAAGCAGTTTGGCTGAATTGCAAATAGGTGATCCGGTTGTTCATATCGATTATGGAATTGGCAGATATTTGGGTTTGCAAAAGATTCAAACAGAAGAGATAGCAGAAGAATTTTTGGTTTTAGCATACGATAATAGCAGTAAGCTTTATGTTCCAATCACATCTTTAGAGTTAATCAACCGTTACAGTGGTATTGATAGTGAACATATTCCATTAGATAAATTAGGTTCTAAAAATTGGGAAGCAAATAAGAAAAAAGCGGAGCAAAATGTTCGTGATGTAGCGGCTGAATTACTTGAGATTCATGCGCGTCGTCAAAAAGCAACAGGAACATCTTTTAGTGTGCCTAAAGATGAATATGAGCGTTTTATAGAATCTTTTCCCTATATAACGACTATCGACCAACAACGTGCTATTGATGATGTGGTTGCAGATATGCGATCACCTCGTTTAATGGATCGTTTGATTTGTGGAGATGTAGGTTTTGGTAAAACCGAAGTGGCGATGAGAGCAGCTTTTTTAGCTGCTTGCAATCAAAAACAAGTTGTTATCCTTACTCCAACTACATTGTTAGCCAAGCAGCATTTTGATAATTTTCGTGATCGCTTTGCGTCACTACCAATTACTATCGCCATTTTTTCTCGTTTTAATACCGCGCAAGAACATAAGCAAACCCTGGAAGGTTTAGCAACGGGTAAAATAGATATTGTGATAGGTACTCACAAACTATTGCAAAAAAATGTTAATTTTAAACAGTTAGGATTATTGGTAATTGACGAAGAGCATCGTTTTGGAGTGGTACAAAAAGAGCATATTAAAAGGTTGGCTAGTAATATCGATATTTTATCTATGACCGCCACTCCGATTCCCCGTACTTTAAGTATGGCTTTTGCTGAAATTAGAGATCTTTCAATTATTGCAACTCCACCAGCTAAAAGATTGTCGATTAAAACTTTTATTGCTCAAGATAATGATAATCTAGTCAAAGAAGCTATTCTGCGCGAGATTTTGCGAGGTGGGCAGGTATATTATTTGCATAACAATATTGCCACTATTGGGCGGGTAGCAAGAAGGCTGCAAGCTTTAGTACCAAACGTTAAATTAGCCATAGCGCATGGAAAAATGGCCAAGCATGATTTAGATAAAATCATGAATGATTTTTATCATTTGCGTGGCAATCTTTTGCTGTGCACTACAATTATCGAGTCTGGCATTGATATTCCAACTGCTAATACTATTATTATTGATCGTGCAGATAATTTTGGTTTAGCTCAGCTTTATCAGCTGCGGGGCAGGGTGGGTAGATCTCATCATCAAGCATATGCGTATCTACTTGTTCCAGGAGCAGAAATTTTATCTAAAGATGCTAAAAAGCGTCTTGAGGCTGTAGAAATGATGAAAGATTTAGGAACGGGTTTTGCCTTGGCGATTAATGATCTTGAAATTCGTGGAGCAGGAGAAATTTTAGGAGCAAAACAAAGTGGGGTAATTCAGGGAATAGGTTTTAGTTTGTATATGGAGATGTTGGAGCGTGCGGTTAGGTTACTTAAAAAGAGCAAGAGTGGTGGTTTAGAGACTAAACACCATAAAGTTGAATTAGAACTGCAGTTGAGCGCTTTAATCCCAGATAAGTATATTAATGATGTTAATTTACGTCTGGTGCTTTATAAAAAAATTGCTGAAGCAAAGACCATTGAAGATTTAGAAAAAATCGAGATAGAAATTGTTGATCAATATGGCGCATTGCCAAATGAAACCAAAAATCTATTTAGGATTACTAGTTTTAAATTGTTAGCTGAGGGTGTTGGGATAACAAAAATAACTTTAAGGAAGAATAGTGGGGTTTTGGCTTTTGGATTAGAGTGTAAGTTAGATACAAAGCTATTTATCGATTATATGCAGCATTATTGTAAAACTTTTAAATTCAAGCAAGCGAGTCTAGTAGAGTTTGAAGGAGATTTTTCCAGTGGTGAGCTTAGGTTGGCTTTTGTTGAGGGATTGTTGCAAATAGTAATCTCTTGAACTTCTCTTTAACCTAAATTCGGGAGTTGGAATTGTTATGAGAGCGCTTAAGATGTTGAAGATAAAAATTTTCAAAAAAAATCTTTAGATTCATTATATTAAGCGCTCTTAATAGATTCTAACTCCCGAATTTAGGTTAAAGGATTGTCCAATCCAGTCGAGCAACGACGTAGTTGGTGAAGGCAAAATTTTTTATAACCTAAAAAATTTTGAGAGATGTCGCAATAGCGGTTAAAGCCGCAGCAGCAGATAGTATAGTGAGTTTGGTTAATTGCCAGATTCTAGCTTTTGCACTCTGGGTATTTGGGCAGAAGTTTTTAAGTCCCAAGTAATTGCCAATAAATAGACCAAATAAACCAGCTGCTAGCACCACTAATGGACGATAAGTTTCGGCAGAGTGTTTTTCCTTTTCCATTCCACCGCCAACAAGCAAAACTTCTTCTTTATTTAGTTCTACTATCTGCATAATTCACCTATAATTTTAAAACTATATTATTAGTATATTAAATGCTCATGCGGCGCTTGCAAGGATTTATTGCTGATTTAAGGAAGTCTTAATATTTTAAGCAAAATATTTTTAAGTTTTTCCATACGGGTTGTTAAATCCCAGTAGTTTCATATATTTTATCTCCAACTTTTCCATCTTATTGGCCTGGGTCGAATTTTGATGATCAAAACCAATTAAGTGTAATACGCCGTGAATAGTTAGGTGGGCAAAGTGGGAAGTGGTTGTTTTATTGGCTATCTTGGCTTCTTGTTTGACTATTTGCGCACAGATTATTACCTCGCCGAGAAAATTACTTTGTTCTTTGATGCCTGGGATTGGTTCAAAGGGAAAGGATAATACATTAGTAGGTTTATTTTTATTACGATATAACTTATTTAACTTGGTGATCTCTTTTGGGCCGGTGATACGGACCAAAAGTTCCATTTCCTTTTTTTGAGTAGCCAAGACTAAATTAACCCATTTTTTGAATTGATAGTTGCTAGGTATCTTTTTAATCTTTGTTAATTTTTGAATGGTCGTTTTGTGTTTTTGGGTTTTTTTCTCGGTCATATGCTTCAATTATCTTTTGGACTAGTGGATGGCGGACTACATCATGAGACTGAAAAAAGTTGAAACTGATCTTTTCTTCATCTTTTAGGATGTTGATGGCATGAATCAAGCCAGATTTTTGTCCTTTTAAAAGATCGATCTGAGTAATGTCGCCGGTAATGACTGCTTTAGAGCCAAAGCCAATTCTGGTTAAAAACATCTTCATCTGTTCAATGGTGGTATTTTGGCTTTCATCTAAAATTATAAATGAAGAATTCAAAGTACGGCCTCGCATAAATGCAAGGGGCGCAATTTCAATGATATTTTCTTTAGTTAATTTATCTACCACTTTTGCGCCAATCGTTTCATATAAAGCGTCGTAAAGTGGGCGTAAATAGGGGTCAACTTTTTCTGCGATGCTACCTGGTAAAAATCCGAGTTTTTCTCCAGCTTCTACTGCGGGACGCACCAAAACAATTCTGCTGACTTCTTCTTTTTCCAAGGCGCTTACTGCGCATGCAACAGCTAAAAATGTTTTTCCGGTGCCGGCTGGTCCAATGCTGAAGGTTACATCGTGGTTAATAATATTTTGAATATAGCTAATTTGATTTTTGGTGTGTGGAGTAATCAAGATCTTTTTAGTTTGGATAGATGATTTTTCTGGGCGAATGGTCTGATCTTTTGAGGACAACGATTTTACTCCTCGCAGCATTAAATGTAATTTTTCTGCCGAGATAACTTTTTTATGTTCAGTGATGGGATAAAGTTCTTTAAGTAGTTGTTTGGCTTTTTTGACCCCAACTTGAGTACCACTAATGGTAAATTCATTACCGCGATTAATAATAGTTACTTCAAGCTCTTTTTCTATCGCCTCCAGATTGCAGTTGTGTTGGCCGCAAAGAGTATTTAGTCTATGGTTGTCTTCAGGAGTTAAAATTAATTTATTCATTATGCTAAGTCATTTTACTTTAGCGAAATTTTACATTAAATTAATCCCTTGTGAACTATAATTTTATTAACGATTACCGCAAGAAGCCCTGGAAAAGAGCACTGACTAAGTTATGGCGCTTTTCTTGTTTGGATGGGGGGTTGTTATTTGGTGTTGTTGCTCTTGGCTTAATCGGGTTAATTTTGCTTTATAGCTCAAGTAATCATAGCTTTGCTGTAGTTGGGAGGCAATTTTTTAATTTTATATTGGCATTTTTGGTGATGGTGTTTTTCGCTAAGTTGCCAGTTGGTTATTATCAAAAGCTAGCTCCTTGGATTTTTGGGGTAACTATTATGTTGTTGATTGTGGTTGCGGCTTTTGGTGTGGTGAGCAAAGGAGGGCAAAGATGGCTTAACCTTGGCCTGTTACGTTTTCAACCGTCTGAACTGATGAAAATAGCCATGCCTATGATGTTAGCCTGGTATTTAAAAGATAAAACATTTCCGCTTACACTTAAGAACCTGATGGTGTGTCTTTTAATAATTATTATGTTACCAGTGCTGTTAATTGCCAAACAACCGGACCTAGGGACTGCGATTTTAGTAGCAGTTACCGGTTTTTTAGTGATTTTATTAGCTGGAATAAGGTTAAAGGTGGTTTTAAGTTTGGTTGCTTTGGCAGGTCTTGTTGTGCCGCTTTTATGGCGGTTTATGTATGCATATCAAAAGATGCGACTATTGATTTTTTTATCGCCAGAAAGCGATCCCTTTGGCAAAGGGTATAATATTATCCAATCTAAAATTGCGGTTGGTTCTGGCGGTTTTTTGGGGAAGGGGTGGTTGCATGGATCGCAAGCCCACTTACAGTTTCTACCTGAGGCTTCAACGGATTTCGCTTTTGCCGTTTATGGAGAGGAATTTGGTTTTTTGGGTTGTATGGTACTATTCGGTATTTTTGCTTATCTGATATTTAGGGCTCTTTATATCAGCGCTAATGCTCAAGATACTTTCTCAAGGTTATTGGCGGGAAGCTTAACTTTGTCTTTTTTCTGCTCATTTTTTGTGAATATTGGAATGGTTACCGCCATTTTGCCGGTGGTTGGTGTACCATTGCCGTTTATTAGTTATGGTGGTAGTTCGTTAATAATTTTTATGGCCTCTTTTGGAGTTATTATGTCCATTCGTGCGCATAGAAGGCTGATTAGTAGCTAGTTTTTATCACTGTATTAAACTAAAGTAAAATATTAACTTACCTTAATAACAATTTGTTTTTAAATTATATTTTTTTAAAAAAAGTATTTAAAGTATTATTAAGTATTTGTCAAAAAAATACTTTAAAATCAATTAGATAAGCATATTTAAGATAAAAAACACTTTTATATCCTAAATATGTTGCTATAATCGCGCGCATGAAAATGATAAATAGTTTAGTGATGCGCAGTGTAGTGGTGCGCAGCGGAATTTTTACCCTTTTAGTTTCAGCCTTTTGTTTAACGCAACTTAGCGGATGCGGAGTAATGAGAAGGGTTGGCCCATCCTCATACGATGGCCCACCAGATGTTGATGTCGACATAAATAAAATACATGATGCAGTGCCAAGGGTGGAGCCTTATCATCCTTATGGGACTAAAGATTATGTTTTGAATGGGAAACGCTATAAGGTACTAAAAACATCAAAGGGTTACGTTAAAAAAGGGTACGCTTCTTGGTATGGATCTAAGTTTCATGGCAACCATACCTCTACTCAGGAAAAATACAATTTATATTCAATGACTGCTGCTAGTCCAGAGCTACCCCTGCCTTCATATGTAGAAGTCACCAATCTTCGTAATGGTAAAAAAGTGGTTGTTAGAGTGAATGATCGTGGTCCATTCTACCCCAATCGTATCCTAGATCTGTCCTATGCAGCTGCTAAGAAGCTAGGTTTTGCAAGTGATGGAGTGGCGCCTGTGAAGATTGTTGCTATTGATCCGAAGAGCTGGAATAAAGGTAGTCAAAAAGATAATCAAGCAGGGATATTCTTGCAGCTCGGTGCATTTTCTGAGCGCAATAATGCAGAAGAACTATCTGCTCGTTTACACGAGTTGGTTTCAGAATCAGTAAAAATTATCTATAAATCAAATCTTTACCGAGTACAGATTGGCCCATTTGCTAGTGCTGTTTTGGCTGACAAACATAGAGAGCTGCTTGAATCAAAGGGCTTCAGTGATATATTAACGCTAGAGCGTTAATATAGTTATCGCTTAACCTTTTCTTAATAAATATCTGCTAGTTCGACGAATCTTTTTAGTATATATTTCATCTGTTTTTATTCAAAATCCCGGGGCAAAAAAATTACGGTATTGTTTTTGTTTCGGTTTTGTTGTATTTGTGCTGTACTTGGTGGTGGGTTGTTTTTAATCAATAACTTTTAATTTTTTATAGAGGATAGATTATGCAATTATTATGTAATACTGAAGTGTTGGTTGTTGGTGGTGGTAAATTTGTTGAGATGTTTATTACTCCTAATAAGAAAGGGGGAGTAGAAAAGAATTTTTTAACTTTTGGCAAGCAAGCTACTGATGAAGAGCAAGATAAAATTATCGGTGCTTTGAAATTGACGATTGCTGCTTTGAAGAAAGATTATAAGATAACAAAAGAAACAGGTGTTTAAGTATTTTAATTTAAAGAAAAATTTATTAACTTTTTTGAGGAACTAAAATGATGCTTTTAAATAGTAACGAATTGAGTATGGTGAATGGTGGTGGTGAAACGTTACCAAAATATTATTGCGATATCTATAAAGAAGGAAATACCGATGCGCTAGCTAGGGTAACTTTTCCAGATGAAGTAGATTGTTTTACAGTATTAGGTGAGTTTAGAAAAGATATGGATACTCTTAAAAAAGATATTAAAGATATAACCTATTATTGCTCAGCCTGTAACAAAAAAGACGAACTGTGAATTTATATATTGAGTAGTGTATAAACTATAGGTAGCAGCTGGTGCTGCTACCTAGGGTCTTCAAAATCTAATTAGTTTTTTTTTTGTTTAGTTGTTTTTAGTTCATACTATTATAGTTTATATGTAATGACCATAGATGTGATATGACAGAGTTTAATAGAAAAATCAAAATCTTGATCGTTATATTAGTTTTAGCTATTGTTATCTTTCTGTCTTTTAATCACTCCATTTTTTTTGCTTTAAAAAATAGTTTTTGGTTAGGGCAAGGTAATGATAAAGAAAATAATAAGAACAATGTATCTTATCCTAAGAGAAAAGAGAAGAACGCTGATAATCTAGATGTAATAAAAGTTTTTTATAGTGCTGCTCTCAAAGAAGAGCTTAATGGATCCGAACCATCTGTGGTTTCTTCTTCGACTTTATTTGATAGATATGGTAAATCCTATTATCCATATGCCCAATTTAATTTCGATAATGTTTATAGAAGTTCATCATTTTCAGAAAGTGGTGTAGCTGTATCGCTATTTATTCCATTTTGGCAAAATTATCATAGTTTGATTTTTTCTGATATACGAGCTAATAATTTTTTACGACAAACTAGTGGCTATAGCATTGGTTTGGGATATCGCGAGATGTCAAACGATAGAAGCAGACTTTATGGAGTATATGCTTATTTTGATTATGGCATTAGTAAATTTGATAATAAGTTTAGTCAACTAACTATCGGGTTAGAAGGTTGGCTAGACAATTGGTTTATAGGAGGGAATTTTTATCGACCTATTGGTGAAAAAGCTAAATTTACTAATGCTAATAAAGACTATATAGAAAAATCTTTGCATGGAGTTGATGCTTTAGTTGGGTATAGCTTTAATGATAATTTAACGAGTTATATAGGTGGATATTATTATTTTAATCCTGATAAATCACGTGATCTTTATGGTGAAAGATTTGTTGTTTCATATGATTGGTTGGCAAGCGGTGGCAAACGGATATTAGGACTATTTGATCAGATAGGAGCTGAGTTTAATGTTACGCATGATAGTGAAAGAAATAATTCATATATTTTAGGAGTAAAATTTAGAATTAATTTGTCTATTGCTAAGCAGAATTTAGATAGGCAAACAAAGCGCATGGTTGATTCTGTTCGTCGCAGTAATGAGATAGTAATCTTAGCTTCGCCTACCTTAGACGAGACAGTTTCTATGGAGGTTAGAGCCTCAGAACCTATTACCATTCCGCTACTGCCACCTACACCACCATCTACTGATAATCAAGATCCCAATAAAGTGCCAAATCTGAGCTTTGAGCCTAAACGGAGGCAAGAGATACCACAGTTAAATTTTGAGCCTAAGAAGAGGCCAGAACCTCCAAAGCTAAACTTTGAGCCAAAACAAAGACCTGTTGCTCCGAAGTTAAACTTTGAACCCAAGCAAAGACCAGAGAAGCCAGAATTAAACTTTGAACCGAAACAAAGACCAGTAGCACCAAAGTTAGACTTTGAACCAAAGCAAAGACCAGAGAAGCCAGA
>CAZTPH010000015.1:0-15481 GCA_964614705.1 uncultured Coxiellaceae bacterium | reverse complement strand
CATGTTAATCGTCAAGAATTGCAGAAGATTATCAACTCTTATCTAGATAGTGGGTTTTTTTATTTAAATGTAATTAAACTTAAACGTCATATTTTACAAATTCCTTGGGTCTATGCTGTTTCCATTAAACGGCAATGGCCTGATACCGTAGTGATTAATTTAGTTGAACAAACTGCTTTTTTACGGTGGGGAGAAGCATCTTTGATTAATCCCCAAGGAGAATTATTTACCCCGGAAGCCAAAACCTTTCCTCAAGGGTTGCCGTTAATTTTTGGCAAAGAGGAGCGCGCGGCTGAGATCTTTAATGTATATAAGCAAGCGGCGGTTATTTTTGAACCTATTGACCTAACAATTGCTAGATTGATTTTAAGCAATGATCATTATTGGGAGATTTTGCTTGGTGATGGTATGGTTATTTATCTTAAGGAACAAGATCCTATTAATCAACTTGAAACTTTAGTTAATCTGTATCGTAAGATCACTGCTGATCATGATGGTCAACCAAAATCGATAGATATGCGTTATCCAAACGGATTGGCGGTTAGGTGGTAACGTGTTATAATAACATAGAATGTTTTGGGAGGGTGTTTATGATGATCAGGTGTTATATCTTGATGCTATTTTTAGGAGTGGTTTTGGTGGGGTGCCAAACTGTCAATGTAATTCCTCAGGTAGGAAATTTGCGTACCACTATTGCTTATGCAAAAAGCGTTCAGAAAGCAACTCAGATGGCGGAAGAAAAAGCCGTGCGAGTTTGTTTGGTCGATGGAGGCAAATATGAACGGGTAGATCTTACCTCTACCTATCAGGGTGAAGATAAAGAGCAACAGGCGTTAGTAAAGTTAGCCTCAACTATTTTGCCGAAAGATAGGGTGTCTGATTACCAAGAGAAATATAATTATCGAGTATCTTTAACGTTTAGATGTAGTTAGCTTTTTTCTTGAGATCAATAGCATAAGCAGCATCAGTCCAAGCCAGCAGTATCGACCAAATTTTACCCAGGGAGTGCTGCTCGAGTATAGCTCAGCTTCGCCATTTAATACCTCTTGTGTGAACGATTTAGTTTTGGCAATTATTTTTCCACGCTGGTCGATAATTGCGCTAATTCCGGTGTTAGTAGCAAACAGCTGATAGCGGCCAGTTTCCAGCGAGCGCATCTGTGCTATTTCTAGATGTTGGTTTTGGGCAATCGAATCGCCAAACCAGCTATCATCGCTAATAGTGATGATTAGCCTCGCTTCTGGCATATAATCTAAAGCAAGCCCAGGATAGGCTATTTCGTAGCAGATAAATGGGGCGATTACTATCGAATCTATGGTTAGTTTGGGTTGCATCTTGCCGCCACTAGAAAAGTCTGACATAGGGATGATTAAAAAATTAGCTAGCCACTTAAGAGCAAACTTAAATGGCATATATTCTCCAAACGGTAGCAGATGTCTTTTATGATATCTGCCATGATCAATGCCGAAAGTAATTAACCCATTATAATAAAGATTTTGCTGTTGATCGTAGATAGGAGCGCCAGCTGCGATGGTAGAGCTATTATTTTTTATTGCTGCTGAAAGTTGAGTGAGATAGGGTTTAATATTTTCCGGAAAAGTAGGGATAGCTGCTTCTGGCCATACGATAATTCTGCTATTAAAATTTTTAGCGCTTAAAGTAGAGTAGATATTTAAAATTGGCCATAGTTCGCTATCTCGCCATTTTTGTTCGATAGGAATATTGCCTTGGATGAGGCTGACCTCAATATTTTCCGCACTTTTTTTGGTCCAGTCTATTTTGTTTAATAGTAATCCAGCGGTCCAGATAGTAGCCAGATAGAGTAATAGCCAGGTAACTAGCCGGTAGTTTTTTCTAAATTTAATTATCGCAAAGCAAGCGCCACTACTTTGAGCTACAAAAAATGATACGCCATATACTCCCAAGATAGGAGCAAAACCGCTTAAGGGGGTGTTTAGTTGGCTATACCCTAAAAATAGCCAGGGGAAGCCGGTTAAGAGCCAGCCGCGGAGCCACTCTAATATTACTAAAGTAGCAGGGAAGGCAAGGAGCAATTTTTTCCAGTTATTTTCGGGATAAATTTTGTTTAATAGATATCCTTGGATAGCAAAATACAGTGCCATCAGGAATACTAAGGTTACTACAATTAGTCCAGCCAAGATTATTGGGGCATTGCCATATTCGTGAATACTAATGTATACCCAATGAACTCCAAATCCGAAGAAGGCTAGTCCAAAAAACCATCCATATTGAAAGGCTGCTTTGGGTGATGATTTATCCCAAATCCATAGTAGTAGCAGAAGAGATATTAGAGCTGCTAAATAATAATTAAATGGAGCAAAAGCAAGTGGTAATATAGCCCCGCCAACAAGAGCGATTAGTATGGTTAAAGTCTTGGAAACTAGTTCTGTCTTCATTATTGCAACTCCATTTTCATTCTATTACATATCGGTGGTTATGCAAGTAGAAAATTGGTCATGTATTACCAGGTTTTTAGGATTAAGCAGCTCATGGGCTGGTATTTTTACAGATAAAAAATAGTGGTCCTAGAGGTTGATAAAAACGAGCGACGGTAAAATTGAATTAATAAAAAGTGTATCTACCGCGGCTGAACTATCAACCATTGCAAGCGGAGTTGCTCCAGGGTTATTCAAGGTTTGCTAGGGGGGAGTGTCTGTCAGTATGTGCTCTGTGGGGAAAAGAGCTGTTTTTCCTAAAGATCATTTTTAACATCCTCTCTCTTATCCAATAGTTCTGCTAGTTCTTTACGCTTATACTTATCGGCATAATCACGAGCTTTATACCCCGAATTATCAGCTTTATCTATATTAGCACCTTTATCGATTAGTAACTTCGCTACTTTCAACCTATTATTTTTTACTGCTAACATAAAAGCTGTTTGTCCGAACTTATTTGTTGCATTCACATCAGCCCCATTACTAATAAGGAAATCTACCACTTCTACAAATCCTCCTCGAACCGCAAACATAAGAGCCGTCCATCCAAGATTATTTGCTTTATTCACATTAGCCTCATTACTAACGAGAATTTGTACCAATTCCATAAATCCCCCTCGTGCTGCATACATAATAGCGGTCCATCCATCTTTATCTGTTATATTCACCCCAGTCCCTTTATTAATTATCAACTTTATTATTTCTAGATTATTACGTTGAGCTGCTAACATAATAAAGTTCTCTCCAGAGTTATTTGCTTTACTTACATCAGCCCCTTTTTCAATTAGCATCTTTATTACTTCTAGATTATTATTTTGAGCCGCTAACATAAGAGCTGTGTCTCCATATCTATCTGTTTTATTCATGTCAGCGCCTCTTTCAATTAGCTCCTGTGTTACTCCTAGATAGTTATTATAAGTCGCTATCATAAGAGCTGTATGTCCAAGGGAATCTGATTTATTAATATTAGCTCCTTTTTCAATTAGCATCTTTATTATTTCTAGATTATTATATTGGGCTGCAAACATAAGAGCTGTCTGTTCAGACTTATTTGTTGCATTCACGTCAACCCCATTATCAATTATTATTTTTGCTGCTTCTAGAAAATTATGTTCTAATACCCACATCAAAGTTTCGATTCCATAAGCAAATTCAACGGCCTCTTTCTTAGAATCCAATTCTTTTTTCATTTGTAATTCAGATATTTGATGAGTAATGTAATGAATGACTATCCTTTCTGGCGATGCGTCTAATAAGAGATCGTTATTTTCTAGAGCTTCTAAAAAATCGTTGAGCTCGATATCAGCAATCTTCTCTTCCAATCCAAATTTCTTGTATAACATATACTTTAAAATCGGCAACGAAATATTGTTATGCTCGAAGAGAGAGCATGCTTTAAAAAGAAATTTTCTTTGTAGTGTCAAATGATTCGTGGTTTCTAAAAAAAATTTTAGGACCAAAGAATTAATAAAAGGCAGGGCTTGCATGCTATCAGTTTTATTATAAAAACCCCGATTTTGCATCAAGAAAAATTCTTTTTCTCTGATCAAAGACGCAGCTTTCTTGTCAGACTTCAAATCCAAATAATAATCCCAAGAGACAGGGATTTTTGAATTGGATCTTTCTACATATAATTTTGCTGCTTGCAAATCATAGGGTAAATTACTAACTATTTTAACTACCTTTTGTGCTTCTTCATTGGTAATGTTTGATCCTTCTTTAAGAAAATCGATCGCTTCATCCTGAGAAAAACCACCAATTTTGAAATTCTTATCTTTATTGTCAGTAATAAAGTTGATTTGTTGAGAAGTAATAATAATTTTCTGTTTTTCCAGATTTAAATCTGTAGGTAGATAACTCTTTAGCTTTTTATAAGATAACGCATTACACCCAGCAAAGATTAATACCATGGCTTGATCTTTGCATGAAGCGGAAGATAATTTTTCCTGGACATAAGTTTTTGCCATTTCAATGTTATGAATAGCATTTTGAGCTTGGTTTGGTGGCATACCAAGAGCAAGGGCAAGCTGGTAATAACTTTCACCTAAAATGTCCGGGGTATCACAGGCAATGGTATGCACCAGCACAGATTGGTTTTGGGAAAGCTGCTTGGGAAGGATCTTATATGCGTAATAATAAGCAAGCTGTAGCTTTCCAGATTTAGCAGGCCCGGTAATTGCTATAATTCCATATTTTTTCAATTTGCTGGTTAATTCATCTATATCAACCGATTGATTTCTGATGTAGTAATTACTAACCAAATGAAGATCTCTGTTTGGTTTAGGCAAATCACAGTCCGATTTTGTATCAGCAATGGTAATTGTAGTTAGGGATAAAAAGGATAAAAAACTGTATAAAATAGTTTTTTTGGCAATAACCAGCTTAGTCGACATGACTCTTCCTCATATGATTAAAAACATTGAGCATATTTGGCTAATTGAGGATGATTGTTTTTCATCCTAACATCTCTTTGCTAAATGATCTTCCTTCTAGCCGTAAGCCAATATATCCCAGGTTGCAATGAAAATCACTAGAATTTTAAGCTGTCTTTATTGTGATGTCAAAGTTCATTTCTAGTACGAACAGCAGAAATCGTTTCTTTGCTACTGGTCTAAATTTTGGTGGTCATTATGGTTTTTGATCATAAGTCATATCCTGCAGGTGCTAGGGATAAAATTTCTTTTTTACCTAGAAAAATTAATTTTTATGGGTAGAATGATCTGCATAAAATAGTTAAAAGAGTTTATGCCTATTATGAATAAATCATATCAACCATCGCATATCGAACAAAGCGCCCAGAAATATTGGGAAGATCAACAAACTTTTGTTGTCAAAGAAGCAGGTGATCAGCCTAAATTTTATTGCCTATCGATGCTGCCATATCCAAGTGGGAATATCCACATGGGCCACGTGCGTAACTATACTATTGGGGATGTGATTGCTCGTTATCAGAGAATGTGTGGCAAAAATGTCTTACAGCCGCTGGGTTGGGATGCCTTCGGCTTGCCTGCTGAAAATGCGGCTTTGCAGCATAAGTTATCTCCCTCTGAATGGACCTATAAAAATATTGATCAGATGCGTTCTACCCTCAAACAATTAGGTTTTGCTATTGATTGGACGCGTGAGATTGCTACTTGTAAACCTGAATATTATAAGTTTGAACAAGAGCTATTTATTAAAATGTACGAAAAAGGGTTGGCTTATAAGAAGAAGTCTTTTGTTAATTGGGATCCTGTCGATCAAACAGTTTTGGCTAATGAGCAAGTGGTTGATGGCAGGGGTTGGCGTTCTCGTGCATTAGTTGAGCGCAAAGAGATTTCACAGTGGTTTTTAAAGATTACTGACTATTCAGAAGAGTTATTGAATAAACTTGACGATCTTACCGGTTGGCCGGAAGAGGTCAGAACTATGCAGCGCAACTGGATTGGGCGCTCGATTGGTCTTGAAATTAATTTTCCAGTAGCAGGTAGTGAGGTGAAAATAACCGTCTTTACTACTAGGCCAGATACTATTTTTGGGGCTACTTTTTTAGCAATTGCACCAGAGCATCCACTAGCAATCGAGGCGTCCGAAAAAAACCCGCAGTTGGCAAAGTTTTTGCACCAATATCATCAGATTAAAAATGCCGAAAAAGATCTCGCTACGCTTGAAAAAGATGGTGTTGATACCGGATTTTTTGCGCTTAACCCATTAAACGGTGAAAAGTTGCCCATTTGGGTCGCCAATTTTGTTTTAATGGAGTATGGCAGTGGTGCTATTATGTCAGTTCCTGCTCATGATCAACGTGATTTTGAATTTGCTCAAACTAAGCAACTGCCAATTAAACAGGTGATCCAACCACTCGATCATAGTCATACAGATATTAGTAAAGAAGCATTTACTGAAAAGGGTATTTTGTTTAATTCCGGAGATTTTTCAGGATTAGATTTTGATGAAGCGTTTAGCGCAATAGAAGCTTATGTTAATAAAAATGGTATAGGACAGTACAAAGTAAATTATCGTTTGCGCGACTGGGGGATCTCTCGTCAGCGTTATTGGGGCGCGCCAATTCCAATTATTAATTGTCCTAAGTGTGGCCAAGTTCCAGTTCCACTCCAAGATTTACCTGTGGTTTTACCTGAAAATATTCAATTAAATGATCCGAAGTCACCTTTGGTAAATTTGACAAGTTTTCTCGATACCACTTGTCCCAAGTGCGGTGGTAAAGCAACCAGAGAAACGGATACTTTCGATACTTTTATGGAGTCTTCTTGGTATTATGCTCGGTATTGTTGCCCCGATCAAAGTAGCAAGATGTTAGATGATCGGGCCAATTATTGGATGCCGGTTGATCAATATATTGGTGGAATTGAACATGCCATTTTGCATCTTTTGTATGCGCGGTTTATCTATAAAGTAATGAGAGATGAGGGCTTAGTAAAAGATGACGAGCCATTTTTGAATCTTTTAACTCAGGGAATGGTGTTAAAAGATGGCGCCAAAATGTCTAAATCCAAAGGTAATACTGTTGATCCAACAGAACTAATTGAAAAATATGGCGCAGATACGGTGAGATTGTTTATGATTTTCGCTTCTCCACCTGAGCAATCTTTAGAGTGGTCAGATAGTGGAATTGAAGGTGCGTACCGATTTTTGAAAAAGCTCTATACTTTTGTTTTGACTAATAGTGAACAGATCATCAATTTTAATCGGCAAAAATTGAGTGAGAATGATTTAGTTAAAGCTGAGCGCCAAGTTTATACTGAGATTCATCAAATTTTGCACCAAGCTAATTATGATATGGAACGTTTGCATTTTAATACGGTGGTTTCAGCTGCGATGAAACTATTGAATCTATTACAAGATTTGCCCGCTAATAGTTCTGCATTAGTTGATGGATGCGGTATTTTGCTTAGATTACTAAGTCCAATTACTCCACATCTCACCCACTATTTGTGGCAGGAATTGAATTTTGGTGAAGATATAGCTGAGAGTAGCTGGCCATTAGCTGCGGCAGAGCTACTAGTTAAACAGCAAGTTAAGTTAGTAATTCAGGTCAATGGTAAACTAAGAGATAGCATTGAAGTTGGTGCAAATGCGAGTGAAGATGAGATCAAGAGTAAAGTTTTATCTCAAGAAAATATTGCTCGTTTAATTGCGGGTAAACGAGTTGCAAGAGTAATAGTTGTTCCTGGAAGATTAGTAAATATAGTGGTGAATTAAATGTTAAATAGAGTTAAATATCTATTATTAGTGGCAGTATTTGCTATCACTAGCGGTTGTTCCTTTGCGCCATATAGTGCCAACTCTTTGCCGCCGAAGTTAAAAAAGATCTATTATCAAACTTCTAATCCTTATGCTGCTTTTGAGCTTGCTATGAAAAGAAGATTAAAATCCTGCCAGGTTATAATGTTAGCCGCCCCGACTAAAGATGCTTTAATTTTACAGGTATCCTATAGCCATGGTTACAGCTCTGATAGTACAGCCTCAAGCGTGCAAGCCCGAATCTACAATTTAAATTATACTGCCACTATTACCATTAGTGATTATTATGGTAAAAATCTTTTTGGTCCATATTATGCTAGCGCAAATCGTAGTATTGCTCTTCAACCTAATGAGGTGCTTGAGGTTACTCCGCAGATTACTACGGCAAAGTACGAGTTACAGCAAGAGTTACTTAACAAGGTGTTTAATATTATCTCTTCTCCGAAAGCTTTTTTAGCATTAAAATAGTATTAATATGAAGATAAACTCTGATCAGCTGCAGTCGAATTTAAGCAAGAAGATCTATCCGGTCTATTTGGTAAGTGGTAATGAACCGTTAGTGGTGCAGGAAAGCAGTGAATTAATTCGCAAACATTTAGGTAATGTAGGATATAGCGAAAGAGTTGTTTTTTATTTGGAAACATCTTTTAATTGGGGTGATTTTTTAGCTAGCGTTAATAATATCTCTTTATTTGCAGAGCAAACTTTAATTGAGCTACGACTTAAGGGAAAACTGGGTGATAAAGGTAGCAAAGTTATTCAGGAATATTTGAAACATCCAGCCTCAGATAAGGTGTTATTGATTATTAGTGATAAACTAGATAGTGGTAGTTTGAGATCAAGTTGGTTTAAGGCAATTGATGTAGTAGGTTTAGTTGTTCAAGTGTGGCCAATTGATCAAGCTAAATTTTTGCCGTGGTTGGCCAATAGATTAAAACTTGCTGGAGTAACGCTTGATCGCGATAGTTTACAATTACTAGCTGGGTACTGTGCTGGAAATTTATTGGCTGCAATTCAAGAGATAGAAAAACTGATTTTACTCTATGGCCAGGGGCGTATAGATGCTGAACAGATTGCCAAGGCAATAGCAGATAATGCCAGATTTGATATTTTTGATCTTTTGGATGTTGCATTAGCTGGTGATGTTGCAGCAGCGCATAGAATTTTATTGAGTTTAAAAAGCGAGGATGTGGAGCCTGTGATGATTTTATGGGCGATAGTCAATGAATTACGAACTTTAATTAAAGTAAGGGGCTCTATTGATCAAGGAACGAATATCGAACAAGCTATGGTGGTAAATAACGTGTGGTATAACCGCAAGTTACTAGTAAGAAAGATGGTTAATAAATTCAATTTATCCAAGTTGCAGCATATTTTACAGCAAGCTGCTAAAGTAGAGATGGTAATTAAGGGGCAGGATAGAAAACGCTTGGTTTGGCATGAGTTGGAGAGGTTGTATTTGGAGTTGGGGCGGTAGTGGGGCGCAAAATCCTACGTAAATAAATAACTTGTTAGAGGTTTTTTTTGATCTTTTTAGCAACTATTTGAATTTGCGCTAATGCATTGGCTCTGGTTTGATCTATAGGGATTTTTAAATCACGAATAGTGGCTAGTATTGTTCTTTTTATCCATCCATATTTTTCTTGCGATCGTATACACCGTTTATATAAACTAGTTATAATTCTAATAACCATCTTGGATCTAGTCCAAGTTTTACCATCTTTAATTAGGAAAGAGTAGTTGTAGTTGTGATCTTGTTTTGTTGCTTCGATTATTTGAGCATCCTCAAGGTTTGATACTAGTTCACAAACATCAATAGATCCTTCTAAAAGCGGTTTATCTCCTGTATTGTAAAAACTCCACTTGTGTCCTAGGCCAAATATACTAGGCCATATCCCTTGCTCGTATAGTCTCTCATCCGGAACAACCAAAATAAGGTAGCCTCCTGGTTTTAGTAAATTCCACCAGGTTTGCAATGCAGATTTTGGGTTGTTCATATGTTCTAAACAATGGGAGCTATGTACAAAATCATAGCTTAAAGGTTTTCTGTACTCATCAATTACGTTCGCATCCCCATCTTTGACATCAAAGCTTTCTGAATTTGGAACAAATGTAGAGTCTCCAGCCCCAATATCAATCCCTTTTCCCTGGCAATATTTGGTAAAAAATTCTTTGGTTCTAATCAGGTTGGTTTTTTCTGTTTCACGCATATCTGGATTTTAGCTGGAACGTTCAGTTTGTCAAATATTCCAAACACAAAGGCAAAGCATCCATGAAGAACGCACAATGCAAGGCCGCTATTTTTTATATAAAGATCTATTGATAAAAATTTTTCACACGGAGTACCTTTTAATATCATCTTGACTTTAAAAGGATAATCTCACACAATCTCACATTAGGTGATGTGAGAAAAACTATGGCCACGAATTGGAAAAATTTTCGTCTCCAAAAGCGACTTAATCTATCTCCTAGATTGGTAGAAGCCGTATATGCTACATTAGCTGAAATTGATGGTGTTAAAAATAGTTGGCATATAACCGAAAAAATCCTTCCACAAACTATCGAACGCTTAGTTCGCTCGGTTATTATCACTTCAACCGGTTCTTCTAATCGAATCGAAGGTAATAATCTAACTGATCTTGAAGTTGAAAGCCTTTATAAAAAACTACATATTAAAAAATTTAAAACTCGTGATGAGCAAGAGGCGGCTGGATATTTACAATGTTTAGAATCGATATTTAAACATTATATCAGTATTCCCATTAGAGAATCTTCCGTCCTCAAATTACATCATGACATGTTGGCTTACAGTGCGAAAGATGAGCGTCATCGGGGAAGCTATAAGTTTGGTTCTAATCGTGTTGAAGCTAGAGATCATGCTGGTAATCTTATCGGCATCATTTTTGAGCCAACGCCCCCACACTTAGTAAAAAAAGAAATGCACGAACTTATTGATTGGTATGTTTGGGCAGTGAATGCGAAAGTAAAACATCCTTTGTTCTTAATTGCTAATTTTATATTTGAATATTTAGCAATTCACCCATTTCAGGATGGCAATGGTCGAACAGCCAGATTACTCACAAACTTAATGCTTTTACAGCAAGGTTATCTTTTTGCTTCAGTTGTTTCACATGAGCGAATTATAGAGGCTAATAAGGTTGGCTACTATCTTGCTCTTAATAAAACGCAAAAATCTTGGAAAACTAACAAAGAAGATATTTCCCCGTGGTTATGTTTTTTTCTTGATATCATAAAAAATCAAAGTAATCAGGCTTTGAAAATTATTGCCAGTGACAATATTGAATATTTACTATCTGATAAACAGTTGATTGTATGGCGATGGGCAACTAAAAGAAAAGAAGGTTTTAGTAGAAAAGATGCTATTGGTGAGTTGAAGCTGCCAGCTCGCACTATCGAATCAATTATTAAAAAATTAGTTGATTTAAAACGCTTATGTAGATTAGGGCAGGGCAGATCAACTCGTTATAAGCTAGTGTGATGGTGGTCTAATCCAACGCAAGATGAGCCTGAAATGAAGAAATCGTTCATGCTAGCTGACTTTTTTGGGAATTTACTGCCCTTTTTTGAGCTCATAATTTGTGGTAGAATGTGGCAATTTAGATTAAGATAGAAAATTATGGATTCAGCTGATAAATTTGATCGGATTTTTAGGACTACTTACGAGTTGTTGCAGATTAAAGATATCGATCTTTTACTTGAGCGTACCTTGACTGAAGTTAGGAGTATTGTGGGCGCTGATGCCGGATCAATCTATTTGGTTGAAGGACAGACTTTAAAATTTAGCTATACTCAAAACAATACGTTGCAAAGAAAGCTACCATTTGGGAAAAAATTGGTATATTCACGTTTTACCATTCATATCAGCAATCGTTCTATAGCAGGTTATGTGGCTAATACCGGAATTTTAATTAATTTGCCTGATGCGTACAATATCGAACAGCATCAGACCTATTCTTTCGATAAAAAATTTGATGAAGCAACTGGGTATCGTACTCAGTCGATTTTAGCAGTGCCGATTAAATCTTCTAGTGGAGATGTGGTTGGGGTTATTCAACTAATTAATGCCACTAGTGCCAACGGTGCTATAAGGTCTTTCACCTCGGCGGAAGAATCTATTGTTCAGCTATTTGCCAATAGTGCCGCGATAGCTATTACCCATGCTAAATTGGTCAGATCTTTGGTTTTAAGAACTATCAGGATGATCCAATTTCACGATCCTATGGAGACCATAGGCCATGCCAGTAGGGTTGCTGCATATTCAGTAGAAATTTATGAAAGTTGGGCGCGCAAAAGAGGTGTTCAACAAAGGGAGATTGAGCATAACAGAGATGTACTTAGGATGGCTGCAATGTTTCTTAATGTTGGTAAAATTGCTTTACCAAGAGAGCTATTTGTTAAGAAAGACCTCTCTTTAGAGGAGCAAAAATTAAAAGAAAAGCATACTGTTTATGGTGCTCATATATTTAGTGGAGTATATTCCAACTTTGAAGAGATGGCTCGTGTGATAGCTCTTGAGCACCACGAAAGGTGGGATGGCACTGGTTACCCCGGCCATGTCGACATCAGTAGTGGTTTGCCTTTCCCTGGATATGAAGCTAAAGATGGCAGAGCAATAGGAAAAAGAGGGCTAGAAATTCAGATTTATGCTAGGATAGTGGCGTTAGCTAATACCTACGATACTCTGGTATATAGGATCGATGATAATGGTAGAGAAATAAAGCCGGATAAAGAGGCTAGAGAGAAGGCAGTTAACGTTATCTCTTCTTATTCTGGTACTAAATTTGATCCAGAAGTAGTGATGGCATTTATTAATGCGTTAGATGTGATAAACTCATTGCTGGAAGATTATAGGGATATGGAAAATAATATAGTGTAGTTCCTGTAGATTTAACCAGAAATTTAGTTTTTGTTTTATGATAGAGAGTGATTATGTTTAAAAAAATGTTGGTTGTGTTTAGTGTCATATTAAATTTAGTGTTAGTGGGTAATGGTCTGGCTGCGCCAGGCAAATCCCAGATGCCTCCGGTATTTGTTGAGACAATTACCGCTAATTACGTCGCTGGTTTGCATAATATTTATGCCGTTGGAACATTAAAGTCCATTCCTGGCACTGTAATTCATCCTGAAATTTCTGGCAGGATTACTAAGGTTTATTTTACTTCTGGCAAGATGGTGCAGCAGGGAGAAAAATTGCTTGAGATTAATCCAGCCATTATCAAGTCACAACTTTTGGCTGCTAGTGCCCAACTTAAATTAAGTAAGCTAAGTTTTTCTAGAGCACAAGCGTTATATCGTAATCGTGATATCTCTAAATCTGATTTTGATCAGGCGCAAGCAAATTATAGTTCTGATCTGGCCAAAGTAGATGGCTTGCAAGCCCAGCTAGCGCAAACCACCATTGTTGCGCCATTTTCTGGCAAATTAGGTTTGAGTTTAGTTGGGGTAGGTGACTATATCAGTCCTGAGATAGGGGTGGTTAGTTTACAGACTGTTGATCCTCTGAAGGTGGATTTTAGCGTGCCTGAAAGATATCAGAGGCAAGTTATTATTAATCAAGAAGTATCATTAACCAGTGATGCTTATCCGGGCAAAGTTTTTAAAGGTAGGGTAGAGGCGGTGGATTCCTTGGTTGACCTAAATACTCGTACTTTAAATGTTAGGGCTAATGTGCCAAATTCAGAAGCTTTATTGATCCCCGGCGGTTTTGTCAATGTTAACTTAAATTTTGATCAGAAAAAAATAATTAGTATTCCGCAAACAGCTGTTGTTTATGAAGCAGACGGGGTCTATATATATAAGCTGATAAATAACGAGGCGCAAAAAACCAAAGTAGAGCTTGGTATGAAAGACCAAGATAATGTAGAGATCAAAGCTGGGCTTAAGGTAGGAGAGGTAGTTGTAGTTACTGGACAGATGAAGTTGTATCCTGGTGCTAAGATAGTTGTTGTTAATAGCGGAAAACCAAGTAGATGAGCAGATTGATAAAAAAATATTATTTAATTTTGTGGCAACTGATTTTACTGGCCGTAATTGCTGCTGGATTTTATTTTATTCAAGGTTGGATTGGAGTTAAGTCAGTTTGGTTTGGTGGCGTCGCTTGGCTTTTGCCATCATGGTATTTTATATGGGGAATGAAGTTAGAAAAATTTAGAACCGACGGCAAAAAAATGATGAGATTATTTATCTTAAATGAAGTTATTAAATGGATTCTAAGCTTATTGATCATTACGGTAGTTTTGGTGCTATTTAATGTAGAAGCGTTAAGTTTTTTAGCGGGTTATATTAGTATTATACTTACATCTATTTTTGCTGCTTTGGCTAAAATAAAGCAATGAGCTATTTTTTACATCCAACTGAAGCTGAGTTTATTAAAAACCATTTAGGGCATTTGCAATTAAACTTGCGTACCCTTGCCCTAGGAGATGGGAGTGGTTTTTGGGTGCTTAATCTTGATACCTTATTGGTTAGCGTCCTGGCTGGGGTGTTTTTTGTTGGTTTGCTATATTTAGTTGCTAGAACATTTAAGCGAGAACAACCAGGAAAACTACAGATAGCAATCGAGATGTTGGTTGAGGCCGTTGGTAATTTAGTCAGAGATATTTTGCGCAAAGATAGCCCGGCCGTAGCGGCAATTGCCACCACTGTTTTTGGGTGGATATTTTTATTAAATTCTCTTGATCTTGTTCCAGTAGATTTATTTTCCAGAATATTTTTAACCGATGTTAGGTTGGTTGCCACTAATGACCCTAATTTTACTTTTGCACTATCTTTAAGCGTATTTTTTATGGTGATTTTTTACAATTTTAAAAAAGGTTGGCGAGGCTTGGGTAAGGAGTTGTTTTTTGAGCCATTTGGGGTATGGCTTGCTCCAGTAAATTTTATTTTTAAGTTGATTGAGGAAGGAGTCAAGCCGCTATCGCTATCTTTGCGACTTTTTGGTAATATGTTTGCGGGTGAATTGATCTTTATCTTGATTGCTACTATGCCTTGGTGGTTGCAGTGGACTGCTGGCGGGATTTGGTCAGTTTTTCATATTTTGGTTATTATTATTCAAGCTTTTGTGTTTATGATGTTAACTATTGTTTATTTGAGTATGGCGCAAGAGTCAGAGCACTAGTTTTTTAATTTTAAATGTGGAGGTTATTGTGGAATTAGCTCGTTTAATTACAGATGTTCAGGTAGTAACTATTATTGCTGCTGCAATATTGATTGTTTTGGCTGCAATTGCTACTGCTATTGGGTTTAGTCATCTGGGTGGAAAGTTTTTGGAAAGCACTGCTCGTCAGCCAGAGCTTGCCCAATTGTTGATGATGAGAATGTTTTTGATGGCAGGTTTGGTTGACGCATTTGCTGCTATTTCTGTCGCATCGGGGTTATTATTGATTTTTGGCAAGAATCCATTTTTGGCAGAGATCATCAGCGCCGCAGCTAAACACGTTGCATAAATTTAGGTAGGGTTGCGTATGGATATTAATCTAACTTTATTAGGTGAGATGCTTACCTTCGCGGTATTTTTGTGGGTAATGGTAAAGTATGTTTGGCCTCAGTTGACCAAGTCTATCGAAGAGCGTAAGCAGCAGATTGCAGATGGTATAGAAGCAGCTCGCCAAGGGCAGATGCAGCTTTCAGAGACCAAACAAGATATCGCCAAGCAACTTGAGCAAACTAAAAAACAAGTAGCAATAATTTTAGAACAAGCTCAAAAAAAGGCTGATGATTTTTTAGCGGAGACCAAAGCTAGCGCTAAGATAGACTTGGTC
>CAZTPH010000014.1:4993-15882 GCA_964614705.1 uncultured Coxiellaceae bacterium | reverse complement strand
GCCCAATATATACAGTACTTGTTTCAACTCAATGTAGTTTTCTTTCAGGCACTATCTAACAAAATCAGAATATTCAGAAGGAGAAGTTTAGAAAAAATACGCAAGAGAACTTGCTGATACTTAAAGATTAGTCTAACCTCTTATTAAGGAGTCATATAGACTCATATTAGTGATGATATTGGGTAATACCAATAGAGCAAAAAGGAAATGGGTCGGCAAAATCTGAGCCTTGCAACTAATACTAGTGTTACTTGCTACAGTAGCAGTAACGAGCACAATCTGCCCAAAGCAAGAGGGGTGTGTAATTAAAGGGCAGAAATATGTCTATAGTCTAAAGACCGAATCAGGTTTTGAAGAGCCACGAGCGGGAAATCTGCATGCGGGGATCTGCGAAGGACTTATCTTTTGGTGTTTACTAAGATTCGATTCCTAGGAGCTAACAAAAAAGCAACATGTCTTTAGTGGAAAGAGTTTCTTAGGAGAGTGTATCGCTTATAGTGTCAATTTAGAGAATGACTTGGTCCTGAACAATGGTGATTACTTTAAGCGTTGTCATCATGCAGTTAACCAATATAGTGAGGGTGGTATATGCTTATTTTTATAGATATCCGTGAAATGAAATATATTGGTGGCGGTGGATGTATTTGCACTTGCTGCGATAAGGACGGGGGTAGAAAAAGGAGCACAGAATTTACTTCAGAGGAACATATTATTAATTATACTGAATGTAATAAGATATGTCATAAATACTGCTGCGAAGATACTAATATTACCAACTTAGAAGTGGTTGGATATTTCTTCAATCGCGGTGGCAGAGGAGATATTGGATTTCAAAGTCGAGGTATAATTCCTTTCAGTATTGAAGAACCTATACCGTGTTGATTAAATTGTTATTAGGATAATGACTAATTACAACATGTAAAACGATACTCATGTTGGGAACAAGCTTTACGACACTCATCTTCATCTGGCATATAACCCAGTAAAATTCCACCTTGTTCATAGTTATCAAAACCATATTCTTCACACTCACATTGACAACCACCGATCACCATATTTTTTACTTCATCATTTAATAATCGCATATTTTTTCTCCAAAAAATTGTTAATAGCTATAATCAAAGAGCTATACTAAACATATATTTGACAAGGCACAACCATTAGAAACAAGGAAAAATTAACGAATAAGCTGCAAAACGTTCTTCAACCCTTCAGGTAGATTATGCTTATCGACCTGCTCGCTAATAACATTCTGTAACACATCTTTAACCACCTTTTGCACCATCACAGCAGCATCGAACCTGAAATTAGGATTCTTAAATGTTCCACCTATTCTAACTGGAATAAAAAAGTTTTTATCGTGTTGACTCTGAGCGCTAAGATCAAAATTAATACTACTAGAAATCAAATTAACATTACCTTTACCACTTAGAGTATAATCCGGAGCAACAACCATTAAGTCATTACTATTTAATAAACCACTCCTCGCATTAAAAGTCATATTTAAACGATCAAAACTGGTATGAGGATGATTGGTTTTAACCGGAGATGGTTTACCATTTAGCATCGAATGTACTCTTCTTACCTCATAAGGTATATCCATGCCCTGGTAGACACCATTATTGATCACCACCTGCCCACTACCACTTACGCTATGCAAAAAAGTAGCGGCATCATCGCCAAAAAGCTCAAGATCCGCATTTAAATTAAATTCGCCACTAAACTTATTATACTTGGCAAGGTCCTCTAACATCTGCTGCATTCTTAATTTTTCTAAAGCTATCTTCAAATTAATTTTTGGAGTACGGCTAGCCAGGTTAATCTTAGCGTAACCATAACCATTTCCTTGATAAAGATTAAAATTACAATTCTGTAGCTCTAAAAAGTTTCGACCACCGCTTATTTGAGTAGAAAAATTATAGAGATTTAAACCTTGAAACTTTAAAGCATCTATCCTTAGCTTGCCCTCTACTTTATTATTCAATAGCGATGAACTTTGACGAGCAGCTTTTTTATTAGTAGTCAAACCAGATCGATTACTACTGACGCGCTTTACTGCACTAGCTGTTGAGTTAAATTTGGAAACATCCACTTGGTTGAGATTTAAATCAAAATGCCATCCATCATTAATATAATTTGCTTGACCATTTAGTTTCATCTCATCAATTCTAGCTTCAATAACTGGTAGATTAACATTGCGTTTGGAAGCAATAAGCATTACTTTCAAAGACGATTTAGCGCCTCTAGGATAGTACTTACCTAAATCGAAAAAGCTCATCAACTCAGCAAGATCCTTAGAACGAAAAAGTATTTTACCAGCAAAATCAATTTGATTATCAAAATTGGTAATAGTCAATGACCCTGATGTTACTAGATTGATAAAATTGGCTGATAATTCGTCTACTTTCAAACTATGATTAGGTAAATCTACAATTAATTTGCTGCTGCCTTTGATAGCAGCATAGCGCTGCATTCCAGGCCTCTTAACTCTGCCATTCCAACTTAAGTTGGAAGTTTTATAGATCTGATCCCTAATAAAAATCTTTGCCTGAATTTTGAGATCACCAGCGAGCAGTGAATTTCGGTCAACAAAACGGCACGAAAGCTCTACATCAGAATCCCCGTTAAAACTAATATCATCACCAACAAAATCAAGCTGACTGAATTCTAGAGATTGATTATTTTTATGATCTTGCCAAATCACCTTACCATTTTCTACCTCAAAATCGGTAATGCTAAATTTGGCCATATTATATGCCGCGGTTTTTTTAGCCTTATTTCCATCGACCAAAAGCTCCTGATGGGCTTCTTGCCAATTACCACGACCGTTAGAATTACGAGTTAAAAATAGATCCAACCCTTTAAAATATGCCTGATCAAACTCAAAACGACCTAAAAGAAGAGGAAAAAGTCGGATCTTAAATTCAGCCTCATCTAGATGGGCAAACTCTCCGCTAAAATCAGCATAGTTGCTTACAGACAGATCTTTAAGTTTAACGCCTAAAGTTGGAAAAAAAGTAAAAGATATACCCCCTCGAATATTTAAGTCTCGACCAGTTCTATCGTGAACTAATTGAACCAACTTATTCTTAATGGTACCTTGATCTAACGAAACTCTAAAAAAAATCGCTACGCCTAAAAAAAGTATTGTCAAGATAATCAACCCTACGCCAAACACTTTTATCAGTTTTTTTAGCCACGAATTCATGGCAAAGATTTTACCACTTAATCCTACAATTTAACAGCGATAACTGCGGCATTCTCTCGCCCATCATTCTGTAAAGCTGGAGGATAATCAGGCCGTGCAACAAAACCCGCCTGAAAAATACTAAAGCCACACCTTTTACATACATCGATTAAAGTATCCACATCAGTCAAAGTAACATATTGAGGCGACATGTCGCGAAATTCCTGGTAAACATAATCTCTAACATTAGGAATATACCCAGGCCAAAACTCCTTAGCACGTTTTTTTTGTTCATAGAGTTTAACAAACTCTGTTTTTAACTTATCACTATAATTAACATAAGGAGAATCATTGATAATATATAATCTGCCATATCTTTCTAACCAGTTGTATATTTTACTCACCGAAGCTTCTATCTCTTCTCCCTTCAGTAGATGCAAAACTCTAGAACACAACACGGCCGAAAAGCTATCACGAAGAAATCCCATTTCATTCGGCAGGCCTCCAACCACGCATTCCAATTTATTCTGATATTTTTTGTCTATTCTTGAAGCTAGAATTTCCAAATGCTTCGGCTCAGGGTCGGTAGCCACCACCATCTTGGCCCCAGCCTTTAAAGCAGCAATCGTAGCTATGCCATAACATGCACCAACATCTAAAACTCTATTGTGAGAAAAGCCCGCAAACTTCACAAAATCAAGTGAGTACGGATCTAAGTTACCCACCATATATCCAGTATTATTCAATGTCTGCTCACCACCAGCTAAAAAATTATCTTTCGAGTTCATATCTCTCCACTATAATAGTTCACCACAAACAAAGTATTTTTTTGATAATTATACAATCTTAATATATTTATAACAAATAATAGAAAAAAAGTACAATTACAATTTTGATTCTACCTTTTGGTTACTAGAGATAAGAGATTAATTCTCTTGGTTATCGCGACAAAACGAACGACCAACATAATACCATTAGCAACTAGGCCTGTAATGATACCCCACCAGATACCAACCCCTCCAAAACCTAAGTGAAAGGCTAGTAAGTAAGACACTGGAAAAGCGATCCCCCAAAAACCTAACCAACTAATAACCATTTGAATTTTAGTATCTTTTAATCCTCTAAGTGCACCATTTACCACTATTCTGATGCAATCTGTAATCAAAAGAAGCGCAACCAAAGGGAAAAATCTTAAGGTTTCTGCCACAACTTCTTGATATTTAACAGAACCAATATCAATATCTAGTTTAATAGCGTATTCAGGAAATAACAGGTAAAACGCGCTAAAAAAGACTAGGAAACAAATAGCTATTACCACATTAACTAGGGTCGTTAATTTAATCATGCCAAGATCATTACGACCCACCTCATTTCCAACTCTAATAGCAACACCTTGATGAAGCGCAAACAAAATAACCAATGCAACCATTAAGTATTGATCGGCAATTTGAAATGCTGCTAAAACATTGACCCCTAGTTTTCCCATCATCACAGCAACCAAAGCGAAGAAAGCCAGCTCGCTACACCACATAACCCCCATTGGAAACCCTACTCGCAAGATCTCCAATAAAAATTTCTCCTCTACTATCCACCATTTTTTAAAAAGATGATAGACGCGAGTTCCCTTTGACCAAAACAGGTAACCAATAAAAAATATGGCAATTATGAGATATGATGCAAGCAAACCATAACCTATCCCAGCCAATCCCACATTAGGGAATCCAAACGCTCCAAATAAAAAAACATAATAGAAGAAGATCTCAATTGGAACAGCAGCAATACTCATTACCATTACTAATTTAGTTCTGCCAATCCCAATTAAAAATTGTTGCATAACTACAATAATATTCAATGGCAACATCGACCAACTTAGTGAATAAAAAAATGGCTTGGCCACTGAGACTACCACCTGATCCTGACCAAAAAATAGCAATATATCTGGGATAACGCACATAATTACCGACATAGGTAAAGCGCAGATAAATGCTAATATCAGTCCTTGCTTAAAGGCTACTGAAATAGCAGGATGATCTTTTGCCCCGTAGCTTTGAGAAACCAAAACACTAATCGAGCAAAGAATCCCAATAAAAAATACAATCACCGTCAGATAAATACTCCAAACCAAAGCATTAGCCGCAAGCTCAAACTTACCCAGATGGGCAATCATCATGGTCGCAAAAAATGCATTTAGCGCATAAACCACTTCAGAGGCAATCAACGGCAAATTTAGCCGCAAAGACACCTTAAGTTCATGGAAAAAATTAGCTGATGTAAAAATAGAAATCATAAAATGTTCAATAACTTAACGGAAAACAAAAAGTAGGCTACAACAATTTCTTAAATCCAAATTTTAAGCTATAATTGCGGCCATTATGCCTTATATAAGAAACTTTGCAATAATTATTATTTTAGCCATGACCAGCAGCTGCAGTTGGTTTAATCATATTACTAAGTATCAACCTTCTACCAACCAAGAAAATCAACAAAAACTATTAGCAATATCCGAGTGGCGCATCGAAGGTGCTTTAGGAATTAACTATCACCACAAAAGAGAGATGGCAAGATTCAAGTGGTGGCAAAATCAAGATAGTTTTTTGATCAATGTTTCAGGACCACTAAACCTAGGTGCAATAAAAATTACTGGCAATAATACCCAAGTAACACTAACTAAATCAGGCAGAGCCACTAAAACCACCACCATTGAACAACTTATGCAACTTGAGCTAGGCTGGAGTATGCCGGTATCAAACATCCGCTATTGGATATTAGGACTGCCTAAACCCGGAACTAAAGTTGAAGATAAGATTGTAAATTTAAATAACCAACTAACAGAATTTACTCAAGATAACTGGCGCGTAAAATTTAATGATTTTAATCTTGATCATAACAATAGGTTAACAATACCAAATAAAATAGAGATAGCTGCGCCAGGAATCAATCTAAAAATAAAGGTAACTAAACATCAGCTAGTGCCCAAAAGGTAATTTTAATGTCGAAAAGAATACCAGCAAAATTAAAAGCAGAGCTTGGTGAAGCGCTAGGAAACTGGTATAAACTCTTTGGTAAGGTATCACCAAGGAGGGCCTACCATGAAGATGACGAAGGAGGGGACGGCGCCCCTGCCAAACCGATCTTTGAAGGACATCCTTACCTTGCTGAAATGCCACTAGGTGCACCATCTGACCTATCGTCAATATTAATTAATGATAAAAGAACTTTGGATGAGGCAGACAAACGTTCGGATGAATTAACTGATGAACTCCAAAATAAACTCTCCCAAGAGTTAGGGCATAAAAAACAACAAAAATTTCTATACCAATATCACACCAAACCTCAGCCATTTTAACGGATAACCGAATGCAAAAAGATATCTCCATCTCTAAGGCAATTATCTACGGATCAGAACAAGATTTATCTCAACTACTCAAGCAAAAACCTCAGCTCGATTTTATTGATGAATATGGCTATACGCCCTTAATTCAAACTGCAATTATCAATAGCGCTACCAAAGCTAAACTTATTCTAGATACTGGGGCATCTGTTGACTTTACCGACCTAACCGGCAGAACCGCGCTTTTTTGGGCTGCAGACAATGGCAATATTAAACTTTGTCAATTGTGTCTAAATCATCTAGCTAATCCTAATCAATATTCAAGTGGAGCACAGCCCATTTTGGTGATGCCACTCCTTAAAAGATTATCAAAAATTAAAGAACTATTGGTCAAGCATGACGCCAAAATAGATTTTGCTCAAGACTTCATCAATACCAAGTTAATTGGACATAGCTTTGAATTAGAAGGCAGGATAGACATAGTAGACACCAATAACACTTTTATTGAAGTAGAACTAGAAGGATTTTATCTAAGATTTACCCTAGAAATTATCGCCAAATCCTTAATTGATTTCAAAAACAACTTCTCTGCTAAAAAACTAAAAAGCTATTTTTCCTATTTTGATAAAATAATCAGCGCATTGCAAACAGCTATTAAATTAATTAGTTTACAACACTATCTAATCGATATTAAAAAATTTCTCGACCAAATAAATAATCTGTTAGATGACGAAATATTGATTTTGCCTATCTCGTTTGGCGGTCATGCCATCACCCTCATTAAATTTGGCTCTACCTTAATTCGCTGTGACCGCGGTGAATATGGCAGAGAACACGGCACTGTTATTTATTATACCATTGGCCAAGAAACCCGCTTTACCAAAGCATTATGTCGAGAACTGCTCTACAAGCGTCAATCTCCAGAATTTATTAATCGCGGTTTAGTAGAATACCTAGATCTTAAACCGGAAAAAATTTTACCTCTGCCCTCACAAAAAACTGGTAATTGTTCCTGGGCTAATGTAGAAGCATTGATTCCGGCCATTACTTTTGAACTGATGCTTAATCAAAACCAACCAAGCTCTCTAAAAGAGTTACAAGATCTAAGCATTACTCTCTATCACTCTTGGCAAGAGTGGAATAAAAATCGCTCTTTAGATTTTTGCATCCAAAGCATTTCAAATGCTACCAAATCCCAGCAAGCTGCCAAGATCGCTTTGCTTGCAGCCATCTTATTTCAAAGCTGCGACCATAAAGACCATGAATCTAGACACATGGCAAATAAAATTTTAGCTGTTTTAGCAAACTCAGGATATCAACAACCACTAAAATTTTATGCCCAAATATTTGGTAAAAATCAACAAGATCCATTGTGGAAAAATTTCGCTGTCCTACTAGAAGAACACGGAATAGATAGCGAAAAATTAAGCAAATAAAAACCCAGACTTTTATGATAAAAGTGCTATAATAGAGCAGAAGGTAGATAGCATTATGAAAAAATCCTTACCCATAACAGCTCAAAAGCGACAACAGTTATTTGATGAAATTAAACAGCTAATTAAAGATAAAAATAGCGCTTTGATCGCCCATTTTTACACCAACCCAGAAATTCAGGATCTTGCCGATGCTACCGGGGGATTTGTCGGTGATTCGCTCGGAATGGCAGAATTTGGCAATAAAAACCCAGCTAAGATATTGATAGTAGCTGGAGTAAAGTTTATGGGTGAAACTGCTAAAATTCTTAACCCAGAAAAAACCGTTTTAATGCCTACTCTTAGCGCCGATTGTTCCCTAGATTTTTCCTGTCCAGAGCAAGAATTTAAAAAATTTTGCAAAGAAAATCCAACTCGTACTGTAGTAGTTTATGCTAATACTTCTGCCAAAATTAAAGCCCTATCAGATTGGGTAGTAACTTCAAGTAATGCACTACCTATCATCAAACATCTGCATGAACAGGGTAAAAAAATCATCTGGGCAAGCGATCGATACTTAGGTGGGTATATCCAAAGAAAAACTGGTGCAGATATGCTAATTTGGCAAGGCGCCTGCGTAATACATGAAAAATTCAAAGCTAAGGGCATTAGACAATTAAAAGATATCTACCCTGATGCGGCGGTCCTGGTACACCCAGAATCACCTCCATCAGTGGTCGAAATGGCAGATTTAGTAGGATCAACATCACAACTGCTTGCTGCCTCAGAAAAATTGCCCAATGAAATCATGATAATTGCCACTGATAGCGGCATCATTTATAAGATGCAACAAAGATCCCCGCAAAAAAAATTCATTATCGCTCCAACCGGCGGTAATAGCTCTGGTTGCAAAAGCTGTGCTAAATGCCCCTGGATGGCCATGAACACCCTGGAAGGAATCCGCAACTGCCTACTTGAAAATCAAGAAGAGATAACTTTGGCTAAAAGCACGATCAAAAAGGCACTGCTTCCTATTAAAAAAATGCTAGATTTTTGCTGTAGCTTAAACTAGAATAAGGTAACTAAATAAACTTTCAATAAAAACAACAAGATGGACGTAATAGATCTCAGTCATGATGACATTAAAACGTGTAGCGCTGGTACTGCCACTCCTGAGTGTTATTTTTATGACAGCATGAATGCTACCATACATGCTAAAGAGCCAACCTACACCAGCTGCTCGAACAGGCAAAGCTGTGTTATGTGTATAAAAACCCAAATAACACTTTGTTGTGCTAATATAGGCGCTGATCTCCTTTCTTGGTCTTATGATGCCGAAGGTACCCAAGAAATACACATCTCACAATACCCAAAAATGATATTAATTAATTTTTAAACCTAAAAATCCATCTGGATTTTTTACTTACTCTTTGATAATGTTCTAGCCATATATTCTTAAAGGGGAATACAAGATGGGGATGTTAGCAAACAAACGCGCTCTAATAGTTGGGGCGATTAACAACTACTCTATTGCTTACGGTATTGCAAAGTGTATGCATAGAGAAGGAGCAGAACTTGCGTTTACTTATCAAAATGAAAAGATTAAAGAGAGAGCTGAAAATATTGCCAGTGAATTTAACTCCAAAATAATCATTCCGTGTGATTTAGCGTTTGATGAACAAATCGTTAATGTGTTCATAGAGTTGAAAAAGCACTGGGACAAATTTGATATCTTGGTACACTCTGCTGCATTCGCTCCTAGTGACCAATTAGATGGCAATTATTTGGATTGCGTTACCCGCGATGGATTTAAAATCGCTCACGAAATAAGTAGTTATAGCTTTGCAGCTCTTGCTAAAGAGGCTCGATCTATGATTATCGGTAGAAATGGAGCCATGCTTACCCTAACTCATTTAGGCGCAGAAAAATCTTTGATCAACTACAACGTAATGGGATTAGCCAAAGCTAGCTTAGAAGCAAATGTAAGATATCTAGCAGCTGGTGCTGGTGAACAAGGAATCAGAGTTAATGCCATCTCAGCAGGAGCAGTAAAAACACTTGCTGCATCTGGCATTAAGAATTTCAAGAAGATGCTATCTTATGGAGAAAGAGTTGCGCCGCTAAAACGCAATGTCACCCAAGAAGAGGTCGGCAATACAGCAGCATTTTTATGCTCCGATCTTGCATCTGGAATAACAGGCGAAGTAATCCATGTCGACGCAGGACTAAACACTGTTGGTTTTCCTGGGCTGGATACTTTTACTTAAATGGAATATAGCTTGTTCGTCTTTTAGATGCTGAATTCTGAATTTTTTGCAGCAGGAAGGATTTTTATCACTAAAATGCACACTAAAGATATTACCAAACATCAAATCTTTTTCTAACATTTATGCTCCGAAGGAGCTAGATAATTACAAGGGTTTTAACCATGGGTTGTGTGACACAGAAGAGAATTGAAACCCTGAAAGGGTTTGATAGTTTAATTAAAATTTTGAAGATTATAAAAGAGGAGATGTTAAAATTGTTAAAAAAATACCATATTAAATATGACGAACGCTATCTCTGTGATTAATAGATTCCGACATATAGCAGCTCTTTCAGGGCTTCAATTTCCTTTTGCATCAAAACCCTGGGCTAAAGTTATTATACCCCATTCGGGGCGAAGATATATTTTCTAAATTTAAAAATATACACACTAAATCTGTAAGTCGTGACCTACTTCTTCTGATAATGCTTATCAGCCATTATTTTAATGCTCCATACTTTACCTAGTAGAAGCTTTGCCCAGCTTTTTAATTGCTCTCTTTCGCCAGAATTTTCCTGTAATTCAGAGCAAATAAAATTTTCTAGCTGCTCGACATCATAAACAAGCCGGTCGATAATTTTAATTTCACCCAAACCAGCATTTTCTAAGCCAGTAACATAATCTTTTTCGCTTATTGCTCCAGCAAGACAAGAT
>CAZTPH010000014.1:0-4983 GCA_964614705.1 uncultured Coxiellaceae bacterium | reverse complement strand
ATGAATAAAGATCAGAGTTACCAACAATTTCCTCGGGCAACCACTCAGCAACAATATCAGAAACCAGCATTCTTCCACCAGGTTTTAAAACCCGAAAAATTTCTCTAAAAACTTTCTGTTTTTCTGGAGACAAGTTAATTACACAATTGGAAATCACCCAATCAACAGAATTACTTTCAACCGGTAAATCTTCAATAATTCCTTTTCGTACCTCTGCGTTGGCAACTTGTGCCGCATTAATATTCTCCCTGGCTTTATCCAACATTGCATCTGTCATATCTATTCCAATTACCTTTCCAGCCGCCCCTACTTTACGTGCTGCTAATAAAAGATCAATACCAGCCCCCGAACCTAAATCCAGCACAACATCTCCAGATTTAAGCGCAGCAAAAGCAGTGGGATTACCGCAACCAAAAGAGTTAACAACCGCTTCAGCAGGTAGTCCTAATAATTCCTGATCAGAGTAACCAGCTAATTTTGCGACCATGCCCTTTGGAACAACTTTCTTACAACAGCCGCAACCCTCTTTTTCTTTAACAGCGCGTTCGTAGTCTTTAATAACTGTAGCACGCAATTGATTATCTGGTGTTTTTTTATCTTTCATAAATACCTCACTAAAATATCTATACCAATATCTCTTCAGCATTTGAAATAACTGCAGTTAATCTAGCCGCAGCGTACAGTAAATCGCTAAGCCGGTTAAGATAGATACCTGCTATCTGACCATTTTTATTACCCAAAGCAAAAGAGGATCTTTCTGCTCGGCGACATACAGCTCTAGCCAAGTGAATTCGAACAGCACATTCGCCACCACTAGGCAAAGCAAAAGATTCTAACACCGGTAATTTGGTGCTAATTATATCAATTTCATTTTCAAGTTGAGCCACATAATAAAAACTAAAATTTGATTTGCCCTCACTAGACAGAAAAGACCCAAGCTCAAATAATTCTCGCTGAACACGATAGATAGTTTTTAACAACAACTCAGCCTCTAATTTACTAACCAACAACGCTTCAGCAGCATAAGCTAAATAACAACTCAACTCATCTAAAGAACCATAAAGCTCAATGATTTCAGTAGATTTCTTAACCCTCTTACCAAAACCACACGAGGTAAAACCATCATCACCAGACTTGGTATATAATTTAGCCATCTAAAGCACTTGTCTCACTTTCGTCTTTCTGCAAAATCTTTACCTTTGCCGACTTAATTAACACGGCAATTAAATTCTGATAATCGAAATAACCCATCAGCTTAGGCAAACTACTAACTAAGGCGGGATTATTACCGCTATTATTACCCTGATGTATCTTATCCAAATACACCACAGCATAACCATCATCTAGTTTAACTTGAGACGCTGAAATCTGCTTATCCCCATGAAATAGAGAAAAAGCTGTATGTATCAAATTAGTATCTACAACTTTAGAATCAGATTTTATTCCACTTAATTTACGCCACCCACCACCATATTGGCGAGCAATTTCTCCTTGGGATTTGCCGCTTTTGAGCTCTAATAAAACTTTATCTGCAGCTTCTTTAGCCAGCTCTTCACCTTGTTGATAACTCAATTTTGCCAAAATACCAGAGCGCACCTCACTCAACGGCTTTACCTTTTCCGGTATATGATCTTTAACTCTTAATACCGCTACCTTTCCAGGATCAACCTCGATCAAATTGCTATTATAGTGTTGCCTTAAAACCGGATCGCTGAAAGAAGCCTTTACTACTTTAGTACTGGCCAAAATCCCATTTTTACCTCCTGAAGAGGTAAATAATTCTGTCGTCTTTATTTTTAATCCTAAATCACTTGCCGCATGATCTAAACTGTCGGGATTAGTATAAACCAGGTCAGTCAAACGGTCGCTAGCCTCATTAAAAAGTTGAGTTAACTTTCTTCTTTGGTAAATTTCTTTTAATTTGCCTAAAACTTCCTGGTAGGGCTTTAATTTAGGTTGTTCTATTTTAAGCAACTTAATTAAGCCATAACCATCATTATTGGCGTTGGGCGGTAAAATTTCTCCCTCTGCTAACCCGTTTACTTTGGACAGCATTTCTGAACTGTGATCATCTGATGACACCCATATGGTATTTACCGTAAATGAACCATCTAACCCACTCAGATCTTGCTTATCTTTTAATGAAAGAGCTAAAGCTTCTATCTTTTCTTTCGCTTGTTTGGCGGTTATTTTGTCATTAATAGGTAAATTAATTTGCATAATCTGCCAACGTTTAGGAGTAGAAAATAGATTAGCATTATCATGATAAAATTTCCGTAGATCGCTATCAGTAGTTTTATGTTTTGCCATTAATTCACTAGAAGATAGCTCCAAATATTGGATGCTGATCATCTCTGGCAACGAAAATTCTTTACTACTTTCATCATAATATTTTTTAATCGCCTCTTCACTGACATGCGCTTGCTTAACAAAATGGCTGAAAGGTAAAACAAAATAACTAAAGTCACGCTCTTGCCTATAGATCCGCTTGACCAAATCGATCTCATTAGGCAACACAAAACCACTTTTTGCCACCCCTAACTCTAATTGACTACGCAAAAATGTGCTTTCTAGATTTTCGATAAATGAAGCTTCAGAATAAAATAGTCTCCTAACCAGGTCATGGTATGTTGCTATAGAAAACTTACCATTAACTTGAAAAATCGGCCAAGAGGTTATAAATTGCCACAACTGGCTATGACTTATCACAAACCCCATCTTGGTTTCTGCATGATAAATGATCTGTTGCTCTATCAAACGTTGCAAAACGTCCTTTCTCAATTGAGCTTGAGCTTTTTGATCTAAGGAAAAACTGCGCCCTAGTCTCATCATATCGCTACGCTTGGCCTGCTCGTAAGCAGATTTTAGTTGCTCCTTGGTAATGCTGACACCATTCACTTTAGCCACCTCAGCATCTTTAGAGCCACGCAAGTATTGCGTACCCCACAAAATGAAAGTCAAAGCGATTAAAGTAGCGACAACCCCTGAAATCCAACCTTGGATCTTGTCTCGAATATTTTGTAACATTTAGACACCTCTAAATCTAGAAATCAGTAAGCTGGCGGAGCGGACGGGGATCGAACCCGCGACCTCCTACGTGACAGGCAGGCGTTCTAACCAGCTGAACTACCGCTCCAGCAATAACTCTAAAAATTACTACCCCTCATGGTGGGTGCTGAGGGCTTCGAACCCCCGACCCTCGCCGTGTAAAGGCGACACTCTACCAGCTGAGCTAAGCACCCCTCAAACAAGCCAAAAACAACTAGGCTCCAAAAATATTGGAGCCTAGTCTATTGAAATCTATACTAATAAACAACTACTTATTTACTCTATCTTTTAGATATTTTCCAGCTCTAAAGCGAGGAAGTTTGGCAGCAGGAATGGTAATAACTTCACCAGTCTGCGGATTACGACCTTTACGCTGTTTACGTTTACTAACTAAAAAAGTACCAAAACCGACTAAAGCAACATCTTTACCTTTACCAAGAGATTCAGTGATAGTATCAAGCACTGTATCTAAAATACGGCCAGCAGCAGCCTTAGATAATTCAGCTTCTTTGGCAATAATTTCAATCAAATCTGTTTTGTTCATATTTCCTCTATATTACCCATTTTTATTTATACCTATTTAGTTGTCAGGATCTAACGCCAAACAACCACCGAAAAACTACTAGCATTTTATACCAATCTAAGCGGCTACGGTCAAGGCTTTTGAGACCATTTGTCACAAACTCATGATATAAGGGACTGCTGAATTCTGGCTAAAATGCTCCAAACATCGCGGTAGCCGCAGGCCCTAGCCCTGCGTTTTCCTCATTAGATCAATATATTAATCAATCGCAGTAGGTTTTAACTGCCGTTTTATAGAACACCAGGATCACGTCATTCTCTAGTTAACAAAAAAAATGACACCGTAAAAGCAAAGAAGTTATTTTAGAGATCAAATCTCATAAATTCATTAATACTCTTCTTGGCTTCTTCAGCCTTTTGCATTTCCTGTTTTGCTTCTTCACCAGTTTTTTTTCCATAAATCATTTCCATTTTCATCGAAACATTGAACAGCGCAAAAATTGTTTTTACATTTACTTTTCATTTCATAACAACCCGAAGAATAAAATGTAACTCTTACTATCAAACCACACTACCGCCGATGGTCAGTTCAGATATCTTAACCGTAGGCTGGCCAATACCAACAGCTATATTTTGCCCATACTTACCACAAACACCGACTCCCCTATCCATCTCTAAGTCATTACCCACCATAGTTATTTTATCTAAAACTTCCGGACCATTGCCTATCAAAGTAACTCCCTTAATTGGCACGGTAACTCTGCCGCCCTCTATAAGATAAGCCTCGCTAGTAGAAAATACAAATTCACCAGAGGTAATATCAACTTGACCGCCACTAAAATTTACCGCGTATACCCCATAATCAACTGATGAGATTATCTCTTCTGGCAAATACTCTCCAGACAACATAAAAGTATTAGTCATTCTTGGAATTGGTAATTCACTATAAGATGACCTCCTGCCATTACCAGTAGAAGTGGTATTCATTAATTTTGCATTCAGCTTATCGTACATATAACTAGTCAAAATACCGTTTTCAATTAAAAGGGTGGCTTGGGTTTTAGTTCCCTCATCGTCAACATTGAGCGATCCTCTCCTTCCCGGAATATTACCTTGATCAACTATCGATATACCACAAGCGGCTACCTGCTCACCGATCCGATTAGCATAAATAGAATATCCTTTGCGGTTAAAATCAGCTTCAAGACCATGACCTACCGCTTCATGCAACATAACGGCTGGCCAACCACTACCAAGCACCACTGGCATCATACCTGCCGGAGATGGTATAGCCTCTAAATTCAAGCACGCAATTCTAACCGCCTCTTGAGCATACTGCTTGGCTAAACCTTCTCGGATAAAAATCTCATAACCAGACCTTCTGCCGCCACTACAACTACCCAGCTCTTTGCG
>CAZTPH010000013.1:0-16045 GCA_964614705.1 uncultured Coxiellaceae bacterium | reverse complement strand
ACTTTTTTCCCAAAAATCCAACCCCTTGATTTCTATCATAAATCTAACCAGCTGGGGTAACATTTTTCGAGTGCAGATAGACCTTAAACCACTTTTACCCCACCTTAACCAATGGCGCCAATGGGTTCCGAAGCTACTTTGAGTAGCACCTTGCTCATAAAGCTGGACGATCTTGGCTTCACATCTTGCTAACGTTTTTTTACTTATCGGCGTACGAGCAGTGGCAGGGACCCGCGCACTCATACTCGTCTCATACCAGAAAGCGTCTCCCCTCATATCAGTCACCGCGTACGAGTCATTGTGCGACTTACAGCTAGATGAGTTCCCCACCAGGCGTGAAATCTGTGCAGAGGTATGATATATCCTCGAACCGGAGACGGTCGTTAGGTTTACGGCCCATTGCACAGCATGTAACATAGCAATCCCTAAGTGATCCAGCTCCATCCCACCGTAATACGCCCCTAGACAGCCCCACCTGAATTACGTAGGTCTCCCAATCAGTCGTCGTGTTGTAGCAATGACAAGGTTGGCCAATCCCTAATGACCCTATTACTTCCACATGTTTTACTAGATCTTTTATCATGTCTATCTCCTGTAAGTTATTATAATTGTCGTACATAATGCCCGCGCCTATTCTCGAACATCTTGTTAACGCTGATTTATTAAAATCTAGCTTAACGATATGGATGATACAAGTTTTTTCTAAAAACAAAAAGAGTTGACCTTGATAATGTTTTACAAGCTCCTTCCACACTTTTTTTTCATCAAACCCCAACCCCTTTATTTCCATCACAAACCTAAACAACTGGAGTAACATTTGCCGCGTGCAGATAGACTGTAAACCACCTTTACACTACCTTAACCAATGACAATCTACTTCCCCACACAAAATTCTGAAAATATTCTTGCTAGCAGATCTTCACTAGCAACCTTTCCCGTAATCTCTCCAAGATAATTTTGCCCTTGACGCAATTCTTCGGCTAAGAGTTCAAAATCTTGCTGAATTAATGCGCGCTCTAAAGATTCCGCCGCCCGATCCAAACAATCTAAGTGGCGCTTTCTCGCGCTAAAGCCACCGGTTAAATTAGTAAGTCCTGCTTTTTTGCCAATCTCTTTTTTCAGTAACTCCATTCCCCGGCTGCTCTTAGCAGAAAGATAGATATAGTTAACTCCATCAATCACCTCCACCCGCTCTTTCTCCGAAGTTAGATCAATCTTATTTAGCACCACGGTGAATTTTTGTGGTTTAAAAGATGAGGTGATCTCATCTATCCCGGGGTGACTTGAAAACAAAGAATAATCAACTACCCAAAGCAGCTGATCGGCATCTTGAATTTCAAGC
Organism: uncultured Coxiellaceae bacterium; assembly: GCA_964614705.1. GTDB lineage: Bacteria > Pseudomonadota > Gammaproteobacteria > UBA9339 > UBA9339 > CAZTPH01. The sequence goes on along the minus strand of CAZTPH010000013.1, from coordinate 14,703 downwards.
TGTGCCCGACGAATTCCCTCTTGCTCAATGGGATCTAGACTATCACGAAAACCTGCTGTATCAACTAACTTAACTAATAAGCCATCTAGTAACATGGTATCATGTAACACATCTCTTGTGGTACCATGAATATCGGTAACTATTGCTGCATCTTTGCCAAGCAACTGATTAAACAAAGTAGATTTGCCGCTGTTAGTATCTCCAACAATTACCACTTTAACTCCTTCTTGCAGCAGCACACTATTTTTTGCTTGATTAATTAAGGCGCTAATATCCTGCAAAAGATCGTTGATATCACTAAATAACTCATCTTGTACAATTTTTTCTGCTTCTTCCTCTTCAGTAAAATCAATTAAAAGCTCAACTTGGGCGCGTAACTGCAAGAATTTTTCCACTAGCTTAGCTACTTGCAAAGAAAACTCTCCTTGTAAAGATCGGGTGGCGTTTTTTGCTGCCTGCACACTTGAGGCATCGATCAAATCTGCAACTGCTTCTGCTTGAGCTAAATCGATCTTACCATTTAAAAATGCTCTTTCAGAAAACTCTCCTGCTCGCGCAAGACGGGCACCTAACTCAAGCGTACGCTCAAGTAATAACTCCATAACTACCACCCCTCCATGGCCGTGCAACTCTAAAACATCTTCACCGGTAAAGGAGTGGGGGGCTGCAAAATAGATCGCAATTCCCTGATCAATGATCTTATTTTCTTGATCAAAAAATGGAGTAAAGGTGGCTTCTCTTACCTTTAAATTTTTACCGGTAATTATCTTCGCAATTTGAATGGCTAATCGCCCAGAAACCCGAATCACTCCCACTCCACCTCTACCAGGAGGGGTTGCAATTGCGGCAATGGTGTCAACACTATCTTGCTTGTGATTCACCTTAAAATACCCAAGTTATCTAATTCTACAAGGCGCTTTTTCCAACTTTTTATTGATATACCACTGCTGCAAAATAGATAAAGCATTATTAACCAACCAATACAATACTAAACCAGCAGGAAAGTTCGCAAATAAAAAGGTAAAGATTAGTGGCATAAACATCATCATCTTGGCTTGTGCTGGATCAAGAGATGACGGGGTTAATTTTTGTTGCAAAAACATGGTGATTCCCATCAAAATTGGCATCACATAAAAGGGATCTTTAATCGATAGATCATGGATCCAAAAGATAAATGGCGCCTGCCTTAACTCTACTGCTCCAATCAACACATAGTAAAGTGCAATAAAAAAGGGGATTTGAATCAACATCGGCAAACACCCACCCAAATTTAGCGGGTTAATTTTTTCTCGCTTATACATCTCCATCGTAGCTTGATGAAGCTTTTGTTTATCATCACTATAGCGCTCTTTTAACGCTTGCATCTTGGGCATGAGCTCTTTCATCTTAGCCATCGAGCGACAGCTGCTTTCAGAGAGTTTATAAAAAACCGCTTTAATTAATAGGGTAATCAAGATGATTGCTGCGCCCCAGTTGCTAACCACTCTATGCAACTGTTTTAGAATCCAAAACAACCCCACCGAGATAATCCATAACCATCCATAATCCACCGTACGATCTAAACCACGAGCAAGTGGAGCAAGGTTTTCAGCAAGCGCAGGTCCAGCATAAAAAACCGCTTTAACTCCCCCAGTTTTACCAGCAGGAATCTTGATTACCCCACTACCAAAACCGATCGTATAAACCCCGTCTTTTAAGTCACAGAAGTAACGATATTCTTGATTTTGCTCTGGAATCCAAACACTTAAGAAATATCGCTGCTGCATTGCAGCCCAGCCGCCCTTGATATCTCCAATCACCCCACCCTTATTCTTGGTGATCTTTTCTAGGTCGGAAAAACTGATCTTATCGTAGGGTTTTTCTGCTCTAGAAATAGCTGCGCCGCTATATGTTGATAACTGAAAAAAACCTTTGCTTTGATCAAAGTTTTTTCTTTTGATTTTAGTATAGAACTGCAAATCTTGTTCGCGGCTAGAGTTATTATCTATATTATATTCTACTTCTACACCATATTTTCCTCTGGCGAAGGTATATGTTTTATTAACTTTGATTGCCTGATTGTTTAACCCAACAAGCTTAACCACTAAAGTATCCTGACCCGGCTCTAATTGATAGTTGGTATAGGCAGAACTATAGTTGTTTAGTGGAATATTTTTATCTCCCTCAACCTGGATTAATCCGCTTTTGGCTGTATAGAAACGATTTGGATTGGTGCTTAAAAGCTCTTCGGCTTCAGGATTACCCAAGACTTTAGGATACTTTAGAAGCTTAACTTGATTAATATCCCCGCCGTCTAGATCTATTTCCATCTCTACTAGATCGGTTTTTACTTTAACCAATCTGCTGCGATCGCGACTATCTCTGCTATCAGTTAAGGTTTTAGCGGCAACATCCGGAATAAATTTTTCACTACCAGTAGCTTGATTTTCACTTTGTACTATAGCAACCTTTGACGGTTGTTGATTGTCTTCTTTATCCCCATAATCACGCTGCCAAGCATCCCAAAGAGCAAAAACGATTACCCCTAAAAAAACATACAAAATAATTTTTCTATCTAACATAATCCACCTAATAAAAAATATTTTTTTCTCTTTTTTCCAATTCTGGCACGGGGTCATAGCTGTCTCCTTGGTACCAAGGATGACATCTGGCTATTCTCTTGACAGTCAACCATGCGCCAAACAATAAACCATATTTCTCAATCGCTAGCTGAGAGTACAAAGAACAATTTGGATAAAAGCGACATCTATAACCCAAAAAAGGGCTAATTATGTATTGATAGCTCTTGATTATTGCTATTGCTATCTTTTTTATCATAAAAATTTAACCTAATAATCTCTTTAATTTTTTCGGCTAGTTTTCTTTTATCTAGCTCTACTTTTTCTTTTAATAAAAATAGCAGATCTTTTCCCTCTATCTTATCTTGGCTTAAGCGAACCACCTCCTTAACGATGCGCCTTATTCTGTTTCTTGCAACTGCCTTCTTGACCACTCTTTTAGGAACTATTACCCCAAGACGCAAATGATTTTTATTATTGAGACAACTGTAAACCTTAAAAGTATCTTTCTGAACCAAAACCTTACCGTAACGAAAAATATATTTAAATTGCTCATCGCTGGTTAATCTTAGGTCTCGAGAAAAAGTTTTTATGCCCTTAAACACTGAGACGTTTTCTACCTTTTGCTCTACGGCTAGAAATTATTTTGCGGCCATTTTTGGTGGCCATTCTGGTACGAAAACCGTGGGTACGTTTACGCTTGATCTTACTTGGTTGATAGGTTCTTTTCATATTTCACAATTGGTTTTAAAATTCTTAATGGGGGTATGTTATTCACTTTATTCTCTTTTGTCAAAAAGGCTTTCTAAACAATAATTATTGTTTTTATATATTTAAATATTTGTTATTATAAGGAGCAAAAAATGTGTGGATAAGTTGTATAATACATTTATTTTCAATGGGTTATGTGAATAAAGGTGTGTGGATAAGATAAGCTTTAGCGGTTGATTAAAAATCGAAAAAAAGATATTCACAGGAAAAACACAGTTTTTGGGTTAAAATTTTTTGTATATTGACTAACAAAATCAAAGGGAGGGTGGTATGAAATTATATAAAAATATTTTGGTTGCAGTTGAGCTGGATCGTAGGACAGACGCGCTAGTGATCGAACAAGCCAAGTCTTTGGCTAAACAATTTGGTAGTAAACTAACCTTGGTGCACTCAGTTGAGCAAATAGGCAGTTATAATGAGTATGGGGTTGGGATTGGGCTTGAAATTGAAAATATGTTAGTAGAAAACTCCAATAAAGAGATTAAAAATCTGGGAGAAAAAATAGGAGTTCCACCCAAAAGACGAATAGTTGAAATTGGTTCGGCTAAACAGGTTATCTTAAGTGAGGCGGAAAAAATAAAAGCTGATCTAATTGTAGTTGGTAGCCATGGTAGAAGTGGAATGGGAGTTATTCTGGGATCTACTGCTAATGCAGTGTTGCATGGAGCAAAATGTGATGTTTTGGCGGTGAGATTAAAAGGCTAGGTTTTTAGACCAGCGCTCTTACCTAACCCTATCATCAAACTCAAAGTAGTTTGTTTGATAGAGCTTGGTATCTGCTAGTGCGAATGCTCCTGAATGGTCACTACCGGGGTCGAAAGAGTAAAGAGAAAAATCAGTTAAAGTCTTTTTGTTAAAAGATAGGTTCACAGGGCCGGTTTTTTTAGAGAATACTTCTACCGAAAAGCTATCTAATTCGGTAAATAGGCCACTTCCTAGAGCCTTGATCACAGCCTCTTTGCGCGACCAGCAGTTAAAAAAAGCCAGAGGCTTTTCGGGGTCTAGCGTATATAGTAAATCTTGAATTTCTTGATCAGAAAAAAATCTTTGGGCAATAGTCAAACACTCAAAATCTTGGCGGATATATTCTACATCAATTCCAACTTCAGTATCTAGCGCAAAAATCATTACAGCAAGGCCTCTAGAGTGAGAGAGATTAAACTTTAATCTGTTTTCATTTAGATATAATTTACCATATTTATTTTGGTGTAAAACAATCTTTTGTGGCGAGTTATCGAGATATTTGGCAATTAATGTTCGTAATATTGCCCGGCTAATAATAAAGTTAGTGGCGGCTTCTTTTACTAAAAATTGGTTAGCGCGCTCTTTTTCTTGTGGATTTAAAAGTTGAAAAAGATCTTTTTCTTTGGGGGCAAAATTTTCAATAGATATTCGCCAAATATGCAAAATTTTTTGGTTTAATTTTGGAAACAATGTTGGATTTAACCATTTTGTCATATCAATCCCTTAAGATAAGCCAATCTTGTTTTTGGTGGTAATCGTTCAATGGCATAGCGCAACATGGTGCGAGGCATGGAGCAATAGTTGTCAGATAAAAACCTTTCCAACACCACTTGGTTTTTTTTGCCAACCTCGCGCAACATCCAACCGCATGCTTTATGAATTAAATCCTCACGATCATTTAGTAATATTTTTGTTAGTTTTAAAGTTGTGCTAAAAAAATTATTACGAATAAAATGCCAAGTAGCTACAATAGCAATTCTTCTTTTCCAAAGATTACCATCTTTAGCAAGACAAGTTAAAACTCGTTTATCCTGATCAAGTAGATGGTTACCGACGATTTTAGGCGCACTTAGGTCAACCAAGTCCCAATTGTTTATTTGGGCGGTGTTACGCAAATAAAAATCATAGATAGATTTTTTTGTTTGCTGACAAGTGCTATGATTATATTGCAAAATTAAAATCAACAAAGCAGTTAAGCGCTCTTCGTGGAACTTGCTTTTTAGTAAAGAGGCGAGATCCTTTAAGTCAACATCACGGAAGTATTTTTTAGCTATTATCCTTTGGCTAGGTACGACTACCCCCAAAAATTTATCGCCATAACCATATTCACCCTTCCTGGTTTTAAAAAATGTTTGTAAAATCTTAGCCTTATGGTCAGAGGCAGAGAGCCGCAGATCATTTTTAATTTTTTTTAAAACCCCCATAACAACCCGAAATTTTTTTTGTTATAATCTTTGCGATTCTAGCCAAAACCAGCCCAACAATAAAGGAGATCATATGTCAAACACTAAAGAATTAATGGCAAAAAAAGCTTGCGAGGCGATGAGGCAAGCATATGCCCCATATTCAAAGTATCATGTCGGCGCTTGTGTACAAGCTGAAGATGGCACTTTATTTACAGGGTGCAATGTTGAAAATGCCTCTTATGGCCTAACCAATTGTGCAGAGAGAACTGCGATTTTTTCTATGGCCGCAGCTGGTAAAAGAAGAATCACTGCTCTTGCAGTAGTCGGCTCAGGAGATGATTTATGTACTCCATGTGGTGCTTGTCGCCAAGTGATCCGTGAGTTTGCCGCCCCCGATACTCCAATCTATCTGTGCAGCAAAGATGGTAAAGTAGTAGAAACTACCACTTTAGAAACTTTGTTGCCCAAATCTTTTGGTCCAGAATTTCTAACTAAATAAAGGAGAACTAAGATGCCCCATACCAACGAGTCAGTAAAAAAATGTGTTGCCACTATTCACAAGGCCGCCCCAGGGTTTAAACCGAAAATAGGCATTATTTTAGGCTCTGGTCTCGGTGCAATTTCTGATCAGATTAAAAATGCAACCATTATAGATTATAAAGATTTAGAAGGTTTTTACGTGTCTAGCCTTGAAGGGCACTCTAAGAGAATTCATCTTGGAACACTCAAAGGCGTGCCGGTTGCTTGTCTTGAGGGCAGAACTCATTTTTATGAAGGATATGGTTCTACTGATTCTTTAAGAATCATCATTCGTACTTTGCGCAAATTAGGTTGCGAAATTTTATTAACTACCAATGCAGTCGGATCACTAAGAGTAGAGCATGGTCCGGGGAATTTAATGGTGATTGAGGATCATATTAATTTTACCTTTCAAAATCCACTGATTGGACCAAATGATGAAGAATTTGGTGAGCGCTTTGTATCTATGGATAACGCTTATGATAGTGAGCTTCGCACCAATCTATTAAGTATTGCTAAAAAGTTAAATATCCCCATGTCTTCGGGCGTTTATGTTGCTACCTCCGGGCCTACTTTTGAAACTCATGCTGAAATTAGAATGTACAAAATGATGGGTGGACACGCGGTTGGAATGTCAACTGTGCCTGAAACTATTTTGGCTAGACACTGTGGCTTAAAAGTGGCATCAGTTTGTGCTATTACTAACCTTGGCGCTGGATTAAGCACAGAGGTTTTAAGTCATGAAGGAACTTTGCGTGGAGCAAAACTTGCTACTGATCATTTAATCAAGTTGTTTTTGGCTTTTGTTGAGGGAATGGCTAAAAACTAAAAAATAAATCTTAGATGATTTCCTCCATTGCTGCTTGATTATGGCTTTCTCATGGCCCGACTTAGTCGGGCCATGGGATCGTTCATTTTAACCGGAGGACAATGTTTAAATTACTCTTTTAATCGACTTTCGCGACGTAAAAAGGCTGGAATGTCAAGATAATCGTTTTCACTAGCTTGGGTTTGAATCAAACCATCATTATCTTCTTCAATTGCTATAGTAATGGGTTTGTTGCGTAATACCGCAGGTCTATCAAGGTTACGATAATCTGGAGTAGTATCGCTTTTAAGGTCATCAATCAGTCTGGCTTTAGAAGCTCTTCCCGGTGGATTTTTCTGTAGATGAACTTTGTCCACCTGGTTCTTTTTGCCAAGGCCGGTAACCACCACCGTTACTCTTAGCTCATCGCTCATGCTTGGATCGATAACTGTGCCAACCACCACTGTTGCATCTTCAGAGGTAAATGATTTTACTACTTCACCCACATCTTCAAATTCACCAATTGAAATATCTGGACCAGCTGTAATATTTACTAACACACCACCAGCGCCGCTTAAATCAACATCCTCTAAAAGTGGGCTTGAAATGGCAGCCTCTGCGGCATTACGGGCGCGGTCATCGCCTCTTGCATTTGCAGTTCCCATCATTGCCATACCCATTTCGGACATTACAGTACGAACATCAGCAAAATCTACATTGATTAATCCTGGCTTAGTGATTAATTCAGCAATTCCTTGTACAGCCCCCAGCAATACATCATTAGCAGCCTTAAATGCATGTAAAAGACTAATGCTTTTGCCTAGTACTGGCAGTAGTTTATTGTTGGGAATGGTAATCAAAGAATCGACACTAGCAGCTAATTTTCTAATACCCTCATTTGCAATCTCCATTCTTTTTTTGCCTTCAAAGATAAAGGGTTTGGTAACTACTGCTACAGTTAAAATACCCATCTCTTTGGCGATTTCGGCAAACACTGGGGCCGCTCCAGTTCCGGTGCCACCACCCATACCAGCTGTGAGAAATACCATGTCAGTGCCAATTAGGATTTCTCTAATAATTTCTCGATTTTCTTCCGCCGCTTTTCTGCCAATTTCTGGATCAGCGCCAGCCCCCAAACCTTTGGTTAGTTCTTCGCCCAGCTGCAATAAGGTTTTTGCCCTAGAATTACGCAAAGCTTGTAGATCGGTGTTAGCACAAATAAACTCTACTCCGCCAACATTTTCATTGATCATGTGCTCAATAGCGTTTCCCCCGCCACCGCCGACCCCAATTACTTTGATAGTAGCATTAATATTCTGATTCTCTGGCAGTTCAAACATGTTCACCTCAAAAATTACTTTCTTTAAAATTAATTATTCAATCAAAAATTTGATTGAAACCAGTTTTTCATCCTGCCCCATAATCCTTTTGGCTCGCTAAATATTGATCGATCTCCGCGCCCTTGACGATAGTGGTGATAACCACCAAGCAATAAACCTACTCCGGTAGAATAGATCGGATTGTTCACAACTTCAACCATTCCGCCAACATTTTCTGGTACCCCCATTCTGACTGGCATCCCAAAGATTTGTTCAGCAAGCTCTATGATGCCTTCAATCTTAGATGAGCCACCAGTTAAAACAATACCGGCCCCAATCAGGTCGGTAAATCTACTGCGCTTAAGCTCGGCTTGCACTAGACTAAACAGTTCTTCATAACGAGCGCCAATCACATTAACTAAAATTTTTCTAGAAATCTCGCGCGGCTGTTTTTGGTTGGCACTGCTTGGTACTTCAATATGAATCTCGCCGTTGACTGTTTGATCCATAACGCAGCCATATTTAATTTTAATTTCTTCAGCATATTTAGTTGGCGTGCGTAAAGCTACAGCAATATCATTGGTTACCTGGTCGCCCGCTACTGGAATAACAGCCGAGTGACGAATGGCCCCATCAGTAAAGACAGCAATATCAGTTGTTCCTCCGCCAATATCAACTAAACAAACCCCTAGCTCTTTTTCGTCATCGGTGAGTACCGCCGAACTTGAAGCTAGTTGTTGTAAAATAATGTCACTAACGTGCAATCCACAGCGTTCAATGCACTTAACGATATTTTGTACCGCACTAACGCTGCCGGTAATAATATGTACTTTTGCTTCAAGCCTAACTCCTGACATCCCAATTGGTTCTCTTACCCCCTCTTGGCTGTCAATAATAAATTCTTGGGGCAAAACATGTAAAATCTTCTGATCAGCTGGAATTGCTACAGCTTTAGCTGCATCAATTACTCGATCGATATCAGCTTGGCCAACTTCACGGTCACGAATTGCTACTATGCCATGAGAGTTTAAGCTTCTAATATGTCCACCAGCTATGCCCGTATATACCGAGTGAATCTCACAACCAGCCATTAACTCAGCCTCTTCAATCGCGTGTTTTATAGATTGAACCGTAGCGTCGATATTGATTACTATTCCCTTTTTTAATCCGCGAGAAGGATGAGAGCCTATACCAATTACATCTAACTTGCCTTCAGCATCAATTGCGCCCACTAATGCTACTACTTTGGTGGTTCCAATATCTAAACCAACAAACAGATTACTTTCATTTTTTTTGCGCATACCATTTCTCGAGTTTAAGCCCGATAAAAGAGTATCATACTAATTGTTGGGAGCAAGTAGATTTTGCGTTAAAATTATCTGGTCTAAATCGCTTTCGAAGACCTAGGATAATCTATTCGAGCCTAATTCTCAGATGATTACTTAGCAATATCTTAAGTAATTTGGTTATTGGATTGATATTGTTCGATGAACCTAGTATGCTCTATATATAGAGTAATACGCTATTTTGATTAAGTTATACTAGCTCAAGTGAATCGGTATTGCTCTATTGTTTGGGAAAAGCTCTTGGCTGTTCCGGAAAACAAGCTAGCTAATTTTCAGGCAGCCATTAAAAATCTTGGCTATATTGTTCGTAACTAATTAATTATTAGATAGTTAGAAAAAAATTAATGTATAAAGATTATTTGTTAACAGATGGCGATACTAAAAAGCTGCTAGAAGAATATGATTCATTACCTTTACCGCAACAAAGGATTCTTCAGGTGTGCTCTTTAATTGTTGGCACAGAAAATAAACACGATTTTATTAATTATCTAGTTAAATTAGATTTAAAAATAGAAAATGGAGTAAGTCTTTATGGGCCTGATTTTAGGCTAATCTTTAGCCAGTTAATCAAAAAAAAATTATTAGATAATAAAGGGAATCTCAATCCCAAAATTATTCATTACATAGCCAGCTCAACAGCAAATGATGACAATATTTATGTCAAAAATATTGTAGCAAGGGTAAAAAGAATCTTTATTTCAAACAATAAAATAGATTTTATCTACGGAATAAGCAAAAATCATTTTCAAACCATCCATTTTGCCATATATACTAATGATGCCACACCTTTTTTAAATAATGAAACTGTCCCAACGCAATACTGTTCATTAATGATACGGCTCATATTGGGTTTGTCTTATATTGATGCTTTAGATGCAGAGTGGCTAAAAACCAGGCACCCTATTATTCAAATACACCTTGGTGTTGCCCATTTATATGATTTTTATGGAGGTATTGTGTCTTTGGCTAGTGATCTTAACTTGTGGATCACATACTACCGTAGTGCTAATTTTACTGCCATAGTTAACGAGGCAACATTTATTCCGCCATATTTTTACAGTAAGTTTTTGCAAATTAATGTATGTATGGGCTCGTTAGAATCAATCCAAAAAACGTGCGAATCTGTTATTAAACCCTCTTTTTATCAACAAGAAAGTTTAGGTGCCTTAGCTTTTTTTCGAGGCAACTTGAATTTAGCGTTACATAATTATAGTAATGCAATAAAATTATTTCACTCTTTAGCTAACAAACAAGAATGGCCGAAAGGAAATATCCATGTTTTTTTCTATGTATTAGCATTGTTGGCTCAAGGAGAGTTGGACAAAATCAATCGCATGGTAACTAGTTTAAAGAATCTAGTGTATCATGATGCTGCTGCTTATCTTCTAGAGACATTTTTTCATATCAAGAAAAATGATGTAGTAGCTGCCAAGCAAAGTTTAGATGTTGCTAGCACATTTATTGAGCAATATGACAATCAGGCTCCATTTCTTTTGGCGATGTATGCTTGGGCCAATTGTTTATTAGATCCCCAAAAGATCCAAATTAATCATCAAGAATATAAAAATAAATTTTTACAATGCCGAGAGATATTTCATTATCTGGCAGCCCATCTTTACGCTGAGTTAGTTCTAATGGCAGTTATAGACGATAGAGAGTGTTCGCAATTTATTAATACAGGCTCTCCGTTTGGTGGCTTTCGTTTTCTTGATTTAATGAAAATTAAGCCCTCGTGGGAATATGCAGTTGATCAATTACATAATATTATTATAGGTCATGCTAACTTGCTCAATCGACCCAAGACCCAGGAGAAGAGACTAATTTGGCTATTACACCCTGTAAATTTATCTATTGATGTAGCAGAACAAAAAATGCGAAAAGATCAGAGGTGGAGTGATGGTAGGTCAATATCCCTTAGGCGCTTATATAAGCCAGATAGCAGTTTAGATTATTTGTCAGAACAAGATAAGCTTGCTTTACAAGAAGGATTACGTCAAGAGTCATATGGATGGTACGGTGAATTAAGATTCTATTTTGATCCTAAGCATACTATTATCAATCTAATCGGCCATCCTTTGGTGTTTCATGCGGAGAATAGAAACATTAGTTTAGAATTAGTTAAGGGAGAAATCGTACTTCAAGTAGAAAACACCAATAATGGTTATCACTTATCATTATCCCATTATCATGAAGTTCCATGCGTTATCTTAGAGCAAGAAACACCTACTCGTTACCAAGTAATTAATTTTTCTGATGATTTTGTGGCTATTGCCAAGATTATTACTGAACGTGGTCTTACTGTCCCAATTGATGCAAAAGACAGAGTGATTGCCATGATAAGCAATGCTAAAAGTGGCATCAGAATTAATTCGGAAATTGACGATGATAATTTACCAGTAGTAATGGGTGAGGCAACATGTTATGTCCATCTATTTCCGATTGCCGGGGGGATGAAGATTAATTTATGGATGAGACCACTTGGCGATAAGGGGCATTATTATCGGGTGGCGCAGGGGCAAAATAAAATTATTACTGATATAATTACTGATGATGGTAAAAAATTAAGACAAAAAGTATTGCGAGACTTTGCCCAAGAAAAGGAAAGGGCAAAATCTTTGCTTGATAATTGTCCTGTATTATCAGAGTTGGACGAAAAAAATGATGAGTGGTTTTTTGAATCTATGGAAGATTGTTTAGAGTTATTGTTGGAATTAGAAGAGTACAAAAAAAATCATCCCCTTAATATCGAGTGGCCAAAAGGGCAGAATTTAAAACTGAAACAAGTGGTATCATTTAATAATCTTTCATTATCGATTAGGGGTAAACAAGATTGGTTCGAGTATGCAGGAGAGGTAAAATTAGATAATAATCTTGTGCTTGATATGAAGGGCTTGTTAGATTTATTTGATAATTATGGTAATCATGGTCGTTTTATAAAATTAGCTGACGGAGAGTTTATTGCCTTAACTGAAAAATTTAAAAGACATTTAGAAGAACTTAAGGCCATTTCCGAGGGTAATAAAATTTATCGTTTGGGAACTGGGGTTTTACAAGCGTTGGTAGATAATACAGAGCATACCAACAGTGATCGGTTTTGGAGCGATCATGTTAAACGATTACAGTCTATGGCCAAGCATTCCCCAGCTATCCCATCAACACTACAGGCCAATCTTAGAGAATACCAAGAGGTTGGATTTAAATATTTATCTCGGTTGGCTCATTGGGAAATTGGTGCTTGTCTTGCTGATGATATGGGAGTTGGTAAAACCGTACAAGCCATAACTTTACTTTTAGAGTTAGCGCCTTCTGGGCCAGTATTAGTAATAGCTCCAACGTCTGTTTGTTTTATTTGGTTAGAAGAATTAGCAAAGTTTGCTCCAGTTCTTAATGTTTATATCTTAAATAATTATAATGATAGGGATAAATTAATTAATTCTTTGGATAAAATGGACGTTTTGATTTGTAGTTATAATCTATTGGTACAAACTAAAGATATAGTTATTGAAAAAAAATGGCGGGTAGTAGTTTTAGATGAAGCACAAGCGATTAAAAACCATGATACTAAACGTTGGCAATGTGCAACCAAATTGAAAAGTAATTGTCGGATTGCTTTAACTGGAACACCGATTGAAAATCATTTAGGAGAGTTATGGAGTATTTTTCGGTTTTTAAATCCAGGCTTATTAGGTAGTTTACAAGCTTTTCAGGATCGTTATGCAAATCCAATAGAGAAATATCAAGATCCGGTGGCTAAAAGAGCATTAAAGAATTTAGTATCTCCATATATTTTGCGTCGTACCAAAACTGAAGTACTGAAGGAATTACCGCCAAAAACCGAACAATCTATCTTGATTGAACCAACAGCTGAAGAAACGGCGTTTTATGAGGCGGTTAGAATCAAAGCGTTGCAACGTCTTAAACAACTTGATAACTCTAATACACCAGGTGGTACCGGCTCTAAACGCTTTAGTATTTTGGCGGAAATTTCACGTCTTCGCCAAGCTTGTTGTCATTCTACTCTGGTCGATAGTGATATTAATTTAGCCAGTAGTAAAATTAAGATTTTTTTGAACATTACTAGAAATTTAATTGACAATAAACACAAAGCTTTGGTTTTTAGTCAATATGTGCGTTACTTAGAGAAGATAAAAGAGGTGTTAAATGATGAGAAAATTACTTATCAATATCTAGATGGTTCAACCCCGATTAAAATACGACAAGAAACAGTTCAAGCATTTCAGCAAGGCGAAGGAGAGTTATTTTTAATTAGTCTTAAAGCTGGTGGTTCAGGTCTTAATCTTACTGCAGCTGATTATGTGATCATTTTGGATCCTTGGTGGAATCCTGCAGTGGAAGATCAGGCTGCTGATCGTGTTCATCGGATCGGTCAACAGCGCCCGGTGACCATTTATCGTTTGATTATGAAAAATTCTATTGAAGAAAAAATCATTAAGTTACATAAGGATAAAAAAGATTTGGCTGACGACTTATTAAGTGGGAGTGATATTAGCGGTAAGATAACTGAAGAAGAGCTAATGAGATTAATAGAAACGTAGCAGAAGAAGCGGGATTTTGTTTGTAAATAGAGAAGCTGTTTTTTGGCATGCAACCAGAAGTTAGTAAATTTTTTATATATAAAGGAGCTGATAGTGGTTGTGGTATGATATAGGCCGGAAAAAGTACAGTAACAGAGAATTATAATTGTTAAACGAAAATTAATTACAAATTTTGTTGGGAGGTGGCAGTATGATAGTTGCAATCGTTCGTTTATTTATCACTATTTTATCTGTGAGCGTAGTTATTGTAACTGCGCAAGCTGGTGGTAAAAAGTTGTTCAAAGATAATCAAGTAAAAAATTATAGATATGAAAATATATGTGAGGTTTCCCGTGCATTTCTGGCCGATGATAAAGATAGAGTTATACCTAAATTGGTTAAAGATAGTTTGGGAGAGTTCAAAAATGAATATGATAATTGTAAAAGTTCTATTATTGTTTTAAACGGTATGTCAGCACGTTCGCGAATTTGGCTTTTAAAGGAAATAATTAATTATAAGAAAAGTAAATTTTCAAGTGGAATGCAAACCGCATTTAATAATCGCAATGGAGAATTCATTGGGTATAAAATACCTACTAAGCCGAAGCGCCATGAGTTATCATGGGAAAAAATCACAATTGACGATTATGTTCGATGGATCGATAAATTACCAACTAACCTACGCATAGGGAATTTC